>JBGGMQ010000953.1:0-24751 GCA_041287975.1 Verrucomicrobium sp.
CAAAGAATGACCCGGTTTTCCTTGCGATCAATGGCCAAAGTTGAGCCATTTGTGCCTCCGAAGAGGAGGTTTAGTTCCAGAAGGTTTTCGAGAAATGCCTCCCGCTCGTGTCCTGGAATAGAGCATAGGCCGCTGTAGAAATACACCGCCTCGCCGCTGGGAGCGAGCTCGACGACAATATCAAGTTTTCCCTTGTAGTTGAAGGCGAGGACGCCCAAATCATTGAGGGAGGCATTTTGCATGCCCCTCGCAATACCAAATGCGAGCAGGAGCTCGTTTACCCGATCGTGAGCTGGAGTGTTCATGAAGACAGAGGGAGTTGTTGCTGGTTTTCATGTCGCTGTTCTCATCCTCTGCCTCAAGTGACGGTTCAGATACACAATATTTGGAAAGTGGTGCCGTGATCGCAATTTTGAAGATGCTTTTCGCAGCCCAAACCTGTAACTCAACGGGCGGGACGGCGAGAATGGACTTGAAGCCGTCGGTATTGCGATCCCAACGAAGTCAGTTTCTCATCCCAATTTTTTTGACACATGAATGTAACCAACAGACAAGGCACTGGAAGCATTGGTTCTGGACCGCCGCTGGGGTCTCTGGATGGATCAGGGCAGCTCGACGGCCTGACGATGACGCAGGGTACTGCGCAGCCGCGCAAGACCTTCAAGTCCCAGGTGAAGGAATTTTTTCGGGATGTGAAGCAGTTTTTCAAATCCCTGACGCAGCGAAAAGCCACAGTGGGACAACCTCCTGCCATCAAGACAGGCAAAGCTGGCAAAGCGTCCGCGCCTTCGGAGCCCATGCTGGGGAAAGGCCTCGGGGAGGTGGATTTTGCGAAAGCCAAGTCGTTCAAGCCCTTGTCTTCAGGCAACGGAGGGGCCTGTCTGGTGAAGCTTGAAGACAGCACGGTGGTGATCAAGGGAGGTGGCGGAGGCAGTTGCCGGGAAGTCTACGGCTCAAAGCTGGCGAGAGAGCTGGGACTGCCCGCCCCCGAGACCCGCTTCCTGACCAGAGAAGAACAGGGCGAAATACAGGGACAGATGGCGAGGCAGGGCGTCTCCATGCCCAAGAGAACCGGTGGGGGGGAGGAGCCCGTGATCGTGATGGAGTATGTGAAGGGCACCACCGTGTGTGATGCGCGGGATGAAAGGACTGCCAAGAGTACCGATGTGGCGAAGTCCTTCGGCAAATGGATCGCGTTTGCCGCCTTCATCAAAGAACCGGACACCTTTCACGGCCTGATCTCCCAACGCGAGTACACCTCTGGCGGTGGGATCAACTCCTCCAACTTCCTGATCGACCCCCGCAATCCCGACGCTGGAATCGTGGGTATTGACCAGAACGTGGGCACTGGGGACGCGAGTGACGCTATTCATGACATCGGCTCCGGCAGTGATTCCTTCTTTATGAGGGCTGGACAGCATGTCTCCGAAGCGTGCAAAGATCGGGCTGATCCTGAAGACCTTATGGCTTCCGTCAAGGAGGGGGCCCACGAGGTCTTTGCTGAAATCGCGAAGATGAGCCCCGAACGCATCGTGGAACTCGGCAGAGAGTCAGGGATGGATGACAAGGGCATCCAAGACCTGCTCGACCGTCAGGAACTGATCAGAGAGCAGGTGGGCTAGGGAGATTTGGAGGGAGCCGCAGATAATTTACCAAATTTCGTAACACCTCATCATCGTTGGCAAGAGTACCCGGTAGGGCATTGAGGATCGAAACAGCCAGTTCTCCCCAGAGCGGCGATTTCGGTAAGCTATTCCTGCCCTCGTGCCAGCATCCGCTTCTTCTCGAAATCGCGCCATGAGCGTTACCAAGGTCCCTTCCAACAGACCGGCTAAAGCCGGAGCGGTTGCGACCGCGCAGGAAGGACTGCTGGAAGGCATGAGTGTGACGGTGGCGGCTCCCCCGCCCCCGAAGACGACGGTCAAGGCTCAAATCGCCTCCAAGTTTCGCGGGGTGAAAAACCTTTTCCGGAGTCTGGGCAAACGGGCAGAATCCGCCAGCATCGATCCTCAAGGGCCCGCCCGGCTGCCGCACCCGCCGCTTCCCCGGCTGCCAGACGGCTCGGTGAATGTGGAAGCCATGTTTGAGCAAGCCTCCCACGTGCGCCGCTTGAAGCGGATCGCGGACGACTTTGGCAAGGCGGAGTCCCAAGCGGTGAAGTTCCTGGTCATGACCCAGCAGCTTCCAGAGCTGGATTCCCCGTTTGCAGCGCAGATCTTTGTGGATGCCGTGCGGTCTGAGTTCACCTCAGGGAACTCGGAACAGTGGCTCCATACTGGCAATAGCGATGTGCCGGAAATCGACGCCCGTCTCCGTGCCATCAAGGAGAAAGCGCAGAGTCCCGGTGCAGAACCGCATGAACTGAAGGCGGAGATCAATGCGCTGGTGGACCCGCTCAAGGCCGCTCAAGTGCAGCTGGTAACGACGACTCTTCTCCCTGCACTGCTGGCGGAGTGTCATTGAAAAGACGAAAAGGACTTTCTGAGCGGCCTATTGTCCGGCTGATGAGGCGATTTTACAAGGGAGGCAAAAAAACTTCTCCCTTCGTAGACAATTCACCGACCGAGCCGCGTCATAGCGAGGAAGACTTGCTCTCTCCCTCCTATGACCCAAGCCCGCCTGGAACAACTCTATGATGCGCATGCATCAGGATTGTTCCGCTATCTGGTCTCCGTCGTGAAGAGAGAGGCGGATGCGCGCGACCTCCTGCAGGAGCTCTTTAGCAAGGTGGCACGGGAGTACCGTCCTGACACGATCCAGCAAGAGAAGGCGTGGATCTACCGGGTGGCGCACCATCTGGCGCTGGACTGGCTGCGCCGGAACCAGACGCGGCAGGCCTATGAGCTGCGGGCAGTAGAAGCGGCATCACCGTTGTTCGCGGCGGCACAAGATCCTGATGCGCAAGCGCTCGCGCGCCAGCTGGAGGAAGCGATGGCGGCCCTGCCGGAAGAACAGCGCAGGGTGACACAGCTGAAACTGTGGGAAGGCCTGACTTTTGAGGAGATAGCCGAAGCCCAGCAGATCCCGGCCAACACGGCCGCGAGCCGCTACCGTTATGCTCTGGAGAAGCTGAGAACCCTGCTACGGCCGCTCTATGAGGAGCTCAAGCAGTAGTCACATGAAACAACTCCACCCATGAATGCCGACGACTTTGAAAAACAACTGCGAGACCGTGTGGCGGTGGCCGGACTGGTGCCACATGATCCCACGCCTGAATGGAAACAGGCGATCCTGGATCGAGCCATGCAGGAGGCCAGCAGGGCAACGACAAAGCGAAGTCCTCGCTGGTTGCTGACCACGCTGGGCGCGGCCTGGGCACTGATTGCGGTGTTGCACTTCACCACGCCGGAATCCACCGCACCAGGTGCTTTCGTCGCTAGGCATGAGAGAAGCGCTCCTATGAACCGCGACACCGATGTCCCCTACCAGCTGCCGCCATGGCAGACGCTGACCGCTTTGAATTCCACATCCAACGCCACTCTCACCTTTGACCCTGCCGACCTCCCATGAAAATAGTTTCCTTTTTCCGTGCCTGCTGGCAGCGCCGCTGGTTCCGTACCCTGGTCTGGGTGGGGGTGTTCATTCTCACCTTGGGAGTGCTCGTTCACCAATGGGCCAACTGGGCAGGTGCCCGCGCCTGGGCGCAAGCCGCGCAATCGATGACCGCCGAGGGCGAAACGCTGAACTATCGCGCAGTGATCGATGCCCCGGTGCCAGAGTCGGAGAACTTTGGAGCGCTTCCCGTTTTCAAGAACATCTGTTTGCAAACGGAGGATGCTGAAGGGCTCGCCGCAGACGAAGTCAGGAGACGTCTGGACAGGTTACGGATACCGCCTGGGAAAGATGGCTCCCCTGCGGACCGCCCCAGAACATCCACAGCGGCAGTTCTTGGGCAGCCTGTCAATCTAGCCGCGTGGGCGGAGTGGCTGCGCAAGGAAGGCACGGTCAAGGTGCCGGACACCGGTAATGCGGCGCAGGACATCCTGGAGGCGATGGCGGAGCATGATGCCGTGATCAAGGAAATGGCGGCGGGGCTGGACCGCCCCTCTGCGCAATGGACCCCGGCTTGGAAGACTCGAGAACTGCCAGGATTCACCTACTCGCTGCCCGTTCCGCAGTACTCGACCTTGCAGGGCTTGGGAAACTACCTGCAACTGCGGGCGACGGCTGCCGCACAGGCAGGCGATGCTGTGAAGGCACACGAATCTCTGCTCATCCTGACGCGGGTTTCTCAAGCAACACTGCGGGAGCCGTTTCTCATTGGCAGTCTGGTGGCCATGAGCCAGATCGCCATGCTGCATCAAGGGGTCTGGGAGGTCTGCCATGCGCGGTTGGGCACGGCTGCCGACTTTGACCGGCTGCGAGTGGAGATTGCCAAACTTCATCCTGCGTCTGCTTTGCTGATGAGCTTGCGGGCGGAGACAGCGATGAGCGCCAGCACCATCCTGTGGTTGCGGAATCAGAGGGACCTGGCCACTCTGAATGCCCTGGCAGACGGGCTCAATGCCGACCGGAGCGCAGTGGGCATGTTTTTCCTCTTACCGAGAGGATGGTTTGATGCGAATGCGGCAGAAATTGTCAGCATGAGCCTGAAGCATCTCATTCTGCCCTTGCGAGACAAGGGTCTGGCGGCCTCCGTCGATCAGCAGGAAGTGATGGATGCGGAGCTTCTCAAGGCTAAGGGCGAGCACCTTTGGAATCTGGACAAAATCATGGCCTTTCTGACGCTCCCCGCCATGGGGAAGATTGTACAGCGGGCTGCCTACACGGAATCTCTCGTGCTACAGATGCAGGCCGCCTGTGCTCTGGAGTCCTCCTACCTAACGAGCCAGCACTATCCCGATTCACTGGCAGACATGGTGCTCCCGGTGGACCCCCTTTCCCAGCAGCCTCTGAGTTACCGGAAAGAGGGGAAAGGCGGCTACCGTCTGTGGACGCCGGGGTTCGACCTCAAGGATGATGACGGCATGCGTGGGCTGAAGCCGGGCAATCCCGAGGGCACAAAGTTCAACGATGCGGCCTATAAAGGCGACTGGGTGTGGAATTACAGAGGCCGGTAGTGAAGGGGAACAGATGAACCTCGCAGATGCCCTGACCCGCGTAAACGCGGAACTCCAACCCTGCTGGCGGGAGTGGACCAACCATTTGGACCGGGCAAACGTGGAGATGTTCAGGCTATGCGGCAGTAGATGTCTGTCGCAAGTTTGCATCACATCACCTTTTCAAACCCACTCTAGAAGTCCGTGTCGGCGGCTTTGATGTCCATTTCCTTGATCCAGGCGTTGCGATAGCGGACGTCATGGCCTTCACACTGGAGCTTGATGCCCTGGGGGGTGTCGGTGATGCCTTCGCCTCCTTTATTTCCTCCATCCACTCCGGAATTGGGGCCGCCCCAGACTTTGGAGATCTTCACATTGGAGTGCACCTTTTTCCCGTTGAAGTACATGGTCACCAGGGGCTTCTCCACGAGCTTGCCTTCGGCGTCGAAGCGGGCGGCACGGAAGACGATGTCGTAGGCGTTCCATTTGCCCACGCCAAGGTAGGAGTCGTACGGGGACGGTGTTTCATTGATCACTGCCGCCATGCCATGGCTGGTCTTGTCTCCGTCGAGCACCTGGATCTCATACCGGTTCTGAAGATACACGCCGCTGTTGCCACCGGCTTTGGCGATGAAGAACTCGATGTGCAGGCGGAAGTCACGGTAGGCCTTCTTGGTGACGATATCCGCCGCTCCATACTTGCCGCCATCGGCAGCACGGTCATCGGTCATGATGCAGGTGCCACCGTCTACAGCATCCTCGACAACCTTCCACTTGATGGGGAGCGAGGAAGCAAAGCGTGGCCCCTGCCAGTAGGTCCATTTGTCATCCAGCATGGTCCGCGAACCGTCGAGAATGATCTCAGCACCCTCAATGGGCTTGGTGCCCACGCCAGTCGCGGGAGATTGAGCAAAGGAGTGGGTGGCGATGCCCAAAGCCAAAACGAGGGCGGAGAGGAGGGTGCGGGAGTGCATAGTGAGGTGCGCGCTTTTTGCAGGCAAAGGTACAGGCGCAAAGCTACTGATCTTGCCCCGGACCCTCCTTTTGCCATGACGGCCCCAGAGAGTTCCGCTAAGGGTGGACGTTCCTGTTCTCCCGCTCGCATGTCTCCGGCCTTTTTCTTTGATCGTGATGGTGTCGTCAATGTATCCCCAGGCGCTGGCTATGTGCTGCGCTGGGAGGATTTTCATTTCTCACCCGGCATCGTACCCGCGCTGGTGAGACTGAAGGCGGCAGGGTTCAAGCTCATCGTCGTCACCAGCCAGCAGGGAGTAGGCAAGGGGCTCATGACCCAAGCAGATCTGGACGAGATCCATGAATGCATGCAAAGGGCGCTCGCAGGACACGGGGCGGAATTCGACGCCATCTACTCTTGTACCTGTCTGGCCAGCGATCCTGACTGCACGTGTCGCAAGCCAGCTGCGGAGATGATTGTCAAGGCTGCCGCAGATCACGATCTGGACCTGTCGGCCTCCTGGCTGATCGGCGATCACGACCGGGATATCCAGATGGCGGTGAACGCGGGGGTGCCCAAGACCATCCGAGTGCTGGGAGAAAAGGACGCTAGTGTAGCCGCCACGCACACGCTGCCCAGCGTATCACAGCTGCCGACGCTCCTTTCCACCCTGCTTCTGCCTGCCTCTCCCGCTCCCCAATGATCCCCTTTCGTTTCCTGCTGCTGCTGACGACGGTCCTAGCCATCTCTGGCGTCGTTTCCTGCAAATCCGCTCCCGCAAAGTCCTTCTACGTACTGACGGCAGATGGCCCGGTGCCATCCGGCAGTGGTGCAGGCATCGGCGTGGGCCCGGTGCTGGTGGCAGGCTACATTGACCGCCCGAATCTCGTCATGCAGGAGAGTGGCCACCGGCTGGCCGTAGCGGAGTCGCACCGCTGGGCGGGCAAGCTGGAGGAGAATCTGGCGCGGGTGCTTTCGACGAATCTCGGCCGACGGCTGAATACGGGCAACATCCGCTCCTACCCCTGGGACACCGATGAGGGGCTAAAGTACCAAGTCACCGTGGATCTGCACCAACTGCATGGCAACGCTGACGGCGATGCCTTCCTGGAAGCCTCCTGGCGAGTCTACTCTCTGCCGGATCGAAAGCTTCTCACCACCCGCTCCTGGTCAGGCACAGAGGCGCTGAAGGCGGATGGCTATGATGAGCTGGTGGCAGCTGAGAGCCGGCTGGTGAGTCAGCTTGCCACGGAGATTGCGAAGGGAATGAAGTGAGTTTGGGGGACGTTAGGAGTTCAGAGGCATGCAGACCGTCGTCCGCCTCCTAACGCCCAACGCTTAACCCCTAACTTTCAATTCCCCTCAATCGCCTGCACTCTCGCGAGGTGGCGGCCGCCAGTGAAAGCGGTTTCCAGCCAGATCGTTACGATCTCAAGCGCTAGCTCCGCAGTGATGGTGCGCTCGCCGATGGCAAGAACGTTGGCGTCATTGTGCTCGCGCGCCCACTTGGCGGTGTCGTGGCTGAAACACAGGGCGCAACGCACGCCACGGACTTTGTTGGCGACGATGGCCTCCCCATTGCCGGAGCCACCGAGGACAATGCCACGCTCACACTCCCCCTTGGCGACGGCTTCCGCCGCGGGGCGAATATAGGTGGGGTAGTCGACGGGTGCGTCGCTGTAGGTGCCGAAGTCCTGCACATCGTGCCCGAGCGAGATGAGCAGTTCCTTGATCTTTTCCTTGTAGGCAAATCCGGCGTGGTCGGAGGCAATGGAGATCTTCATGGGATGAGAATGGCAACATAGCACGAGTGAATGCCAGGGGCATCTTTGTGTGCGCCTGCGCGCATCTCTTGCCTTAGATGAATTTTCCATTCGCCAAGCTGGCCCCCCCGTGTATCCTCTCCGCCCTTTTGCTCCTTTGCACCATGGCGGAAGCCCCGAAAAACATCCTCCGAATTGGACTCCCGAAAGGCAGTCTGCAGGATCCGACACTTGATCTTTTCAAGCGCTCGGGCTTCAACATCATTGTCCATTCCCGGTCGTATCGTCCGAGTGTGGATGATGCGGAACTGGAGATCCGCCTGCTGCGCGCCCAGGAAATTGGCCGCTATGTCGATCATGGCTTCCTGGACTGCGGCATCACAGGCCGTGACTGGATCGCTGAGAACGAGGCTGACATCGAGGTCATCACCGACCTGCGCTACAGCAAGGCGACCTCCCGCCCCACCCGCTGGGTGCTGGTGGTGCCTGAAGACTCGCACATCACGAGTGTGAAGGACCTTGAAGGCAAGCGCATCGCGACTGAGGCCGTGGGCCTGACCCAGCGCTACCTGGAGAAGAACGGCGTCAATGCCGAAGTCGAATTCAGCTGGGGTGCCACCGAAGTGAAGGTGCCTGAGCTGGTGGATGCGATCGTTGACATCACCGAGACCGGCTCCTCCCTCCGTGCCAACAAGCTGCGCATCGTGGACACGCTCATGGAAAGCTATCCGCAGTTCGTTTCCAGCAAAGCCGCCTACGTGGACCCCTGGAAGCGCAACAAGATGGAGGTGCTTTCCCTGCTGCTGAATGGCGCTCTCGAAGCCCGCTACAAGGTGGGCTTGAAGATGAATTTACCCGACCACAAACTGGAGAACCTGCTCCACGAGCTTCCGTCTCTGCGTCGTCCGACCATCTCCCACCTCGCCGGCGGCGGGTGGGTAGCGGTCGAAACGATCATTGACGAATCCGTGGTTCGTGAGATGATACCCGCCCTCAAAGCCCTGGGCGCTGAGGGAATCATCGAGTATCCACTGAACAAAGTCGTCCACTGACCTCTTTTTTTAAGTCTCTCCTTCCAACTAAAACCAAAAACACACAGACATGGGCTCGCTCAAGAAGCGTCGTAAGACGAAGATCAACAAACACAAGCGTAAGAAGCGCATGAAGGCCAACCGCCACAAGAAGCGCTTGCGTTACAAGAGCTAGAGCCCGCGAGGAGGCCGTCTTTGTACGACTTCCGCAGCCCCGCCTTTCTTCATCTCTGTTTGTCCTGCAAAGCGCCGGTGCCCTGCACCGGCGCTTTCGGTGTGTTTATTGGCAGAGATCCCGCCAAGGAAAGCGGGTCGGCAGCGTAATGATGGGAGTGGTACCTTTCCCAAACCACAGCCTCATCACCTGGCCTCATGTCGCCTTCTACGACCAGCCCCGACTTTCAATTGCGACTGGCCCGAATGGAGGATGTCCCGGACTTGGAGCAGCTGATACGGCTATCCGTGCATACGCTTCAGGCTGAGCATTATCGGCCTGAACAGAGACGTGCGGCACTGGGGCCGGTTTTTGGAGTGGACCGACAGTTGATCCAGGATGGCACTTACTTCGTGGTCGAGGTGAAAGGGCAGATCGTGGCCTGCGGAGGTTGGAGTCGAAGGAAAACCCTTTTCGGTGGAGATGCGGGCCGGGGTGCCGAGGCTGACGAGGATTCTGCACTGGATCCCGAGTGTGATGCTGCGCGCATTCGGGCTTTTTTCGTGCACCCTGACTGGGCGAGACGGGGATTGGGGCGCAGGCTTCTGAAAGCCTGTGAGACTGCTGCGCTGGCGTATGGATTTCGACAAGCGGAGCTCGTAGCCACCCTCGCGGGAGAACCGTTCTACCGCGCAGGCGGATACGAGGAAGTAGCGCGGGACGAAATACCTCTGAGCGACGGTCTGAGCCTGCAGGTGGTGAAAATGTCCAAGCTGCTCGCACATTCCCTGCTCGTAACGGATAGCAACGTGCTTTAACCTCCGTGTTACAAATACGGTTATGAAGATGCATCTCGCGGTCAGAATAGGCATCAGCCTGGGATGGGTGTCCTGGATGGCGGCCCCCCAACTCGCTTTTCCGGCGGGCTCCCCTCCTGCCGCACGGGCTGATTTGGAATCCAGCGCCGTGGCAACTCCGGCGGTGGAGATCAAAGGACCTGCCGAACAGCGGGCGGTCGCCCAGGCGCACTACCTTACCGCTCGCAGTCTGGAGGCCTCGGGCAAACAGCGGGAAGCCCTGAGCCATTACCATAGTTTTTTGAGTGGGGATGCTGGAGAGCCGGATCTGGTCGCGCACATCGCTGAACTCACGCTCAACTATCGCGGAGAAGACGCTGCCATGGAACTTCTCGAGAAGGGGGTCAAGGCCCACCCAGACTCCCCTGATCCTCTGGGGAATCTCATCCAGTTCTGTCTGACGCATGGCAATGCGCAAAATGGGCTGCTCCAGCGAGCCGCACGAACAGCGGATCAAGCGCTGAAGGCCTTTCCTGACCATGCGGCCAACTACACGGCGGTGGTGAAGTTGCACCTCTCGCAGGGGCAGCGCGATGAAGCGGGCAAGGTGCTGGACTCGGCATTCCACAAAGCCAAGGGCGATGCTTCCTTCTGGCTGGAGCTGGCACGTATGGCCCAGGAAGTGTGGCCCTTGGCCGACCAGGAAAACCGCCAGGCACATGTGGCCTTGAACAATGCCTACATGGTGCGGGCTCGGGACAGCGCCAATGTTGCCAAGGACCAAGCTGCGCTGATTCAAATCGCTGACTACTTCTTGTTCAGCAATCAACTGGATCAAGCAGCGTCCATTTGCGAGGCCCTAACAGCCGGTCCCCATGGTCTGGAAGCGAGGAAGCGGCTGGTCAGACTGTATGAAGCCATGGAACGCCCAGATGATTCGTTCAAGGCGCTCCAGGATCTGGTGACTGCGTACCCCAAGGATGTGGAACACCGACGCCTGCTAGCCGGTCAATACGTGCAGAAACAGGAAATCGGCAAGGCCGCCGACCAAATGGAAGCGGTGCTGCAAGTGGGCGGCGGGGATCTCAGCGACTATCTGACGGTCTGCAAGCTGCTGCGCTTTGCCCAAAATCCAGAGCGGTTTGAGAAATTCACCCAGCGGGCTCAGCAGCTCTATCCGGGGGAACCACGGATCACGTACCACCGGGCCATCGCCATGAATACGGCGAAGAAGCCCGCTGATGCCGCGAAGCTCTTTGAGCAGGCCTCGAAGCAGGCCGAAACCACGGCGGCAGAGCTGCTGGACGACCAGTTTTACTTCAACTGGGGCACTGCCCTGGAGCGCGCCAAACAGTTCGACGCAGCGGCACGACAGTTTGAGAAGAGCATCACGCTAACCCCCGCCCATGACCCTCCCCGGGCGGCGAACACGATGAACTATCTGGGCTACATGTGGCTGGAGCAGAGCCAGCACTTGGACAAGGCTGAAGAGCTGATCCGGAAGGCGAATGAGCTGGAGCAAAACAATCCCGCGTTTGTGGACAGCCTGGGTTGGCTGCTCTTCAAACAGGGCAAGACCAAAGAAGGGCTCGCTGAGCTGCTAAGGGCGGAACACCTGATGAAGGAGTTTACCGACGCCGGGGCGGATGCGGAGATCCTTGACCACATCGCCCAGACTTACGATCAACTGGGCCAGAAGGACGATGCCAAGGCCTACTGGAAACGCGTGCTGGAAATGGCGGCAGAGCCTGGAGCGGAGGCGGCAAGGGAGCGGGCTCAAAAGGCGTTGGGCATTCAGCCGCCACCCGCAGAGAAAAAGGCTCCAACCGACAGCGAGTAGGCGGAAGTCGTTGAGGCATGACGGCGAGACAGCGCTGAATTTTTGTCCAAATTGCCCCCGGAGTCCGGTAATGTTGTTACCGGTATGAAACTTTGTTTTCAGCTTGTCTCAACACTGAGGAGCCTGGCCTCTGGTTTGGCTGGAGTATTGCTCGCAGCATGCAGCACTACCGACGAGGATGCCTTGCGCTATGCGGGCAGGGACAGGGACTTTGTAGGAGAGGCGCATCGACTCTACTCGCCGCTCACTACGGACGATTATTACGACTACGACCGGCCAGGATTCAGGGGCAAATGGCGGAACCACGTGTACAAGTCCCAACGCGGGCCGAAGCTGTTCACCAGCGAGAGCCGTCGCTCTTCGTCGTCCGGGGGGAGCGCTTTCGACGAAAATGACTATTCTCTGACGGACCATCGTTCCTCAGAATCCCACGACAAAGGCGGGCGGGATCACGATCACAATCGCGATCACAGCTCCAAGAGCAGCCGTGATTCAGACTCACCCGCGGTCAGCTATCGCGAGAGCCGAGGGAGCGAAAGCTCTCATTCCGACTCATCCTCATCGTCGTCATCATCATCCTCCTCGAAGAGCAGCGACAGCAAAAGTGACGACAAGAGCGACAGCGATGACAAAGGTGGCGGCGTGGCGGCGCGGGAACGGAACTGAGCGGGAGGCGGCAAGAGTTGCCCGCAAGGACTGTGTGATCTGCGAATGAGATTGCAGGGCGGAAACTATTTCTCCATTGTTTTGAATGCAATGGGAAGGAGTCCGTCCAACTCGTTGCCAATACCGCTATGAATCTTCGCATCGCCCTTCCTGCACTTGCCGCCGCCGTGGTCCTGCCTGTCCTTATGCCCAGTTGCGTGGCGGACGGGTACGGGTATTCCGATTCTCCTGGGGGAGGAGGATACTACAGTGACAGTGGCAGCTACTACCCACGTCGCTACAGCGGTGGGTACGGTGGAGGATATGGCGGTGGCGGATACGGAGGAGGGTATGGTGGGGGCTACGGCTCGTCCTCCTACTACAACCGCAACTATCGCAACCGTGATCATGACCACGATCACGACGATCATAACCACAGCTCCAACAAGAAATACTCATCTTCGTCATCGAAGAAGTACTCTTCGTCTTCCTCCAACTCCCAGGTGAAGCACGCGGATCACTATCATTCCAGCTCCCAGAAGAAACAGGAGCACCAGTCCATGATCCGGCGCGGGGACGATAATAACGATCGTAAATCTTCCAGCAGCAGCCGTTCGCACTCCTCGTCGAAAAAGGATGATGATGACAAGAAGGGTGGCGCACGCAGCCGGGAAAGAAACTAGGCTGCCGAGTCTTTCGAGCCGCTGATTCTGTTCGTTTCTCGGGCAATTGGTGGCTCTAACAAATCGTCAGCAATGCTGACAAATAGTTTCGCGCTCATTGAATGGGTGAGGCCATGGCAACGTCAAAATGTGTTGCTATGACTCCTCTTTTGAAAATCCCCCTGGCTGGCGCCGCCCTGGCCTTATCCATGTTGCTTTCAGGCTGCGTGGTCGACGGCTATGCCTACAATGACGGGTACGACGGCGGCGGTTACTATGACAGTGGCTACTACCCGCGACGCTACAGCAGCGGCTACTACAACAGCTACCCATACTCTGGCTATGGATACGGTTCCCCGTACTATGGAGGCAGTTACTACGGAGGAGGAGGGTACTACAGACGGCATGGCTATCGTGACTATGATCATGATCACCACGATCACCGCAACTATCGTAGCTCCAACGACAACCGTCGTTACTACTCGAGCAACTCGCGAGGCAGTTACAACCGCAATTCCCAGGTCCAACATGGAGACCACTATCACTCCAGCCCTCTGAAAAGGCAGCAGCACCAAGCGATGATTCGCCGGGGTGACAGCACGCCCGACTTCCGGCGCGCCTCGTCCAACCGGAGCAGTTCCAGCAAGAGCAAAAGCAGCTCGCGGGGTGGAGCGAGTGCACGGGAGCGGAACCGGTGAGTCGTAGCAGGCCTTAAGAGTCAGAGTCCCGCTGGAGAATCCAGTTGATTTGGTTGATTTGGTTGAGTACGTTCAATCATGGTAGCGAGAGTACCCAATGCCGCCCCTTCGACAGGAAAGGCAAAGCTTCGAAGCGAGATACGTGGTTTCGGCAAACGGATCCATACAGCGGCGACCAGAGCGGTTGCCGCTGAAAGTCTTGCGGTAATGGTGAAATCTGAATTCGAGAAATTGGAACCCGATCTGCGGAAAATCGGATTCAAGCTCGTCATCAATGGCAAGGTGGTTGAACTCAATTCTTCGACCTCCAAATCGAAGGGGTCTGAGAAATCCCGGAAAACCAAGCCCCCCCCATTCGAGCCCTCAGAGGCAGGACGGCTTTTGATGATCCGCCTGCGCGAGGCCGAAGGCGGCGCGCTGGAAGGAGCTATGCTCAAGGAGCGATACCATCTCTCCTCCGCAACTTTGCACCGACGCCGGAAGGAATTTCGAATCCTGTTCTGGAGAGATGCCAAGCACGATTTTCACTATCCTGAGTGGCAATTTACAAGCAGCGGGGCACTTTTGCCTGGGTTGCAGGAGATCCTTCAGATCTTCAGAAGCGAAGACGAATGGCGGGTGATGCGATATTTTCTGACCCCCCGTGACCAGTTAGACGATCGTTCTCCATTGGAACTGCTCAGAGTGGGCCAGTCGGAAAAAGTCATCTCTCACGCAAAGCTGCATGAAGTTGAAGGCAGCTGGTAAGCTCAATGCTCCTCCGTCTCAGGCTGACTTCGACGCCGTTCCTCTTGAGGCATTCTGCCGCATCGAGTCAGGGGTCTTCCATCGCCTCCACTCATCCAATCCTATCACAGGCGATGCGTGGCCCGCTGTGCATTTCAGTGTAATGGGGACCACACGTTTTGATCCCGCAGGAGGCCGCGGAACTCTCTATCTGGCTCGCAAACTGGGAGGTGCTATCATGGAGGTTTTCGATGATCGCTGGGGTCCCGTTGGATCTTTGGGCCGAAGCCTCTCCCAATCTGAACTTCAACAATGGTGGGTAACTTTGCTGAATATTCCTCCAGTAAAGCTCTTTGACGCCACGGGCTCCCATCTTTCAAAGATCGGCACAGACGCACAACTCCTGACTGGCGACTATGTGACCTCCCAAATATGGGCGCTCAGATTGATGCAACATCCCGCAGCCATCGACGGGATCTATTTTGCCTCGCGCCACGATCCTCGGCAATGGAACGTAGCGCTCTTTCGCAGTTCGACTCTGTTGCCCGAGGTGAAATCCATCACCTTGCTTTGCGACAACCCAAAGACTTGGAAGCCGAGCGTAGCGCAAAAACTTCACTTTGGCCCAGCCGTGAGACTGGGTAGCCACCCCAGACTGAAAACTGAACTGCGAAGGCTGCAGGTTGCTCTGCTTCCCTGAGGCGAGTTTATTTCACCAAGACTTCCTCCAGCACACGCCCTTCCACATTCGGGATCTCCAGTTTCAACAGTCGGGCGATGGTCGGGGCCACGTCAAGATTGGCCATGCGCTGAAGGACGACACCGGGTTTGATCCCTGCACCTGAGGCAATGAAGATACCGTCCAGTTCAGGGTCGCTGGCAAGGTAGCCGTGAGTGCCTGCATAGTTCTCTGTAGGACCAGCCGTGAGATCGCCAGCAGCGCTACCATTGAAGGCGTAGCCCGGTTTGGGGTAGAGGATGAGGTCGCCCACTCCCTGGTTTTCTTCGGGAGAGGGCATGCCGAGAGTGGGACCTTCCGTACCATCGATGACCTTTTCCACACCCTCAGCCTGGGCGAAGAGTTCTTTGAGGCGGGGTAGAAATTCGGCACGACGTGCGGGATCAGTCACATAGACGAAGGCCATGCCGCCTTGAGTGATGACGGCGGCCTCGCACTGGCGGATGTTAGGGCCCAGGGCACGGACCAAGCCAGCTTGTTTGAGCACCACATTGGGGTAAGCGTACTTCTGCACTTTCTTGAAACCGTGGTCCGTAGCGATGAAATAAGTCGTGCGGTCTTTCATGCCCGCCTTCTCCACGCTGGCGACGATATCGCCGATCAGACGGTCGGCATAAGCCAGTGCAGTGTAGCTGGGCCAGCTCTGAGGACCATAGCGGTGATGGTTCGCATCGGTATTCAGTGTGTGATACATGAGCAGATTCGGCTTGTGCTCAGTGAGCATGTGAATGGCTGCCTGCGTCCAAGTGGAGTCGCGCCAGGCGATGTTTTTGCCCTGAGGTCCCTTGTGGAACCACGTGACCTGCTCAGGAGAAAGGAGACCTTTGGCAATCATCTCCTTCTCGATCGGGCCTTCAGCACTGGGCAGTTCTGGGAAACTCCAGGTGATGGTGGGGGCGCGGGTCACGGCCACCCAATCCGACTCGGCCGTCGTGAGACCGGCAGCGTGTGCAAGGTCATAAATCGTCGGGGCAAAGACCAGCTTGTCCTTGTCCACCCATTGCTCGATGACGGGAGGCTTGTCTGGGCCCTGACGCACGAGCAGACCGTTGAAGAGAACGCCGTGTTTGCGTGGAGATACGCCGGTGACCAGCGTAGTGTGGTTGATCCAGGTGATGGAAGGATTGGAGACCGTCATCGCCTCGGTTGAAGCACCTTCGGAGGCGAGCTTGCGCAGATTCGGCAGAGGCAGGGAAGGGTCCTTCCACATGTAGGCGGGGAAACCGTCGATACTGATGAGCACGACGTGACGGTCCTTGGGTTCCAAGGCGTGCAGAGTCGCAGATGGCAGCAGGCAACCCAGAGCGAGAGCCAGACTGAGGGTGAGGGAGGGAAGGCGCATGAGCAGGAAGAAACGGACCGGGGCCGGGAATACTACCGTCGAATTGTCCGCAAGGTCGGCCTCCGAGACGGCTTACTGTTGGAGGAACCCCTTCCTCACCTATGACCACATCCACCCAAAAATGGCATCGCTTCACCCGGCCTGTCTTCCTGGCCTTGCTGGCCATAACATGGCGAATGCCCTTGCTGGCGGCACCGAATCATCAGCAAGTGGAGGCAGACCTCTTGATTGTGGGCGGAAATGAGTCGGGATGTGCGGCAGCAGTGCAGGCGGCTCGTCTAGGGGTGAAGAATATCGTGCTGGTGACAGACATCGAATGGCTGGGAGGCCAGTTTAGCGCCGAGGGTGTGGGCTGCCTGGACGAATGGACTATGGTCCAGGGAAAGCGGGTCAACTTTCCCCGCAGCGGCCTGTTCAAAGAAGTGGTGGACCGCATGCGAGCTTACAACTCCGGCCGGTACGGCTATCCTTCACCTGGCAACGCGTGGTGCGGGACGGAAACCATCGAGCCAGCGGCTGCAGCAAAGATTTTTGAGGAGCTGCTCGCGCCCTACACCGACAAAGCAGGCGGCAGCGGACAGATCCGCATTCTCCGGCAGTGGCAGCCGAACAAGGTGGAGGTGGCCGAAGGCGCGGTGAAAGCGGTGCGCTTCGAGCCCACGCAGGCAGATGCAGCAGCGAAAGAGCGGCCGACGCTGACGGTGGGTGCCAGGATCACTCTCGACTCCAGCGACTGGGGCGATGTGATACGGCTGAGCGGCGCCCGCTACGGAGCCGGGCCGGATCTCAAGAGTCGTTTCGGCGAACCCAGTGCTCCTGAGAACCTGCCTGACGGAGGCCGCCAGGAGATGAATCCCATCTCGTGGTGTGTGGTGCTGCGGGAAACGGGCGGCCGCGCTGCCATCATCCCGCCGCCGCCTTCCTACGACGCTCGCTCCTTTGCCTCCCTGGACAAAACACCGCCGTGGGTGGACAGCGACATGAGCGCTGGCATCTACAACACTCCCGGCTGGAGCATCTACACCCACCGCCGGCTGGTGGATCGCTGGCATCTCAAGCTGGCACCAGGGACGGAGGCCACGTTCTTGAACTGGCCGGTGCAAGACTACCCGCTGGTGCAACTGCCGCAGCGGGTGATTGACGCTCTGGAAGCCACAGAGCCCGGCGCAGCGAGGAAAAACATCGTGGACATGACACCCACTCAGCGGCGCATCGTCTTTGCCGATGCCAGACAGCATGCCTTGGGAATGCTCCACCATCTGCAGACCCGGGTGCATGACCGGGTGGGAGATTTTCCCCAGAGCTTCCGCTACATGGAGCTGACTCCAGAATTCGGCACTGCCGACCAGCTTCCACCCAAACCCTATGTGCGTGAAGGGCTAAGACTGGAAGCCGTTACCATGCTGAGAGAGCAGGACATCCGGGCCAGGGACCGCAATCCACGCTGGGCCAAGACGATGGTTCCCGACGGCGTGTTTGGATTCCAGTTCAACATCGACTTCCACCCCACCCAGCGCAAATACCTCACGGAGGATCGGAATGGCCCCTGGCAGTTTATACATACCCCGAACCGCGGCTGGCATACGGATACCGACCGGGCGATGTTTCCTCTGCGGGGACTGGTGCCTGTGGAACTCAACGGACTGCTGGGCTGCTCCAAGAACATTGGAGTGAGCAGCGTGGTGCAGTCTGCCCTGCGCCTGCATGGTCAGATGATGCATGTGGGCCAGGCCTCTGCGACGCTAGCATGGCTGGCTCTGCGTGAAGGTGTCGCCCCGCGCACGCTTGCTACTGATCCGGCGAAATGGCTGGAGATCCAGCAGCGGCTGCTGCGAGGGTGCGGCGGACCGGGAGTACTCATCTGGCCATGGCAGGACGTGGCACCGGATGACACGCACTTTGAAGCGGCCAATCTCCTTGCAGTGCAGGGCGTCTGGCAGGCCGACCCAGAAGACGTTTCTTTCCGTCCTGCCCAGACCGTCACCCGCCGTGAACTGGCCGGCACTCTGGTACGGCTTTGTGATGCGATGCCTGGTGGACGGACGAAACCTGATGCGGCCCGGCTTGCCGCCGTGCCCCGGTTTACAGACGTGGCAGAGCTGGATCCTGGTCGCGCCGAGATTGAGACACTGATCGCGCGGGGGGATTTTGGGAAACAACAGCCCACCTTTACGCCGGAGGGTGCGGTCACCTGGGGAAGCTTTCACCGCTGGCTGAAGGCCATGGGTTTGCCGGCGCACGCCGGCCTGCTGGCGAAGGACAGTGTGGACCTGCCTTTGACTCGCGCGGAGTGCGTCCGGCACTTGTGGTCGATTAGGCAGGGCAATGGTGTGTGATTGCTGTTCGTGCGACGTTGCCGCAACTGGGAGAAAGGACGCAGAGAAAATTGGATGCTGCAGGCGGCAGACCGCAACAACTCCTTCGGAGTAGGGGCATTGTCATCATTACCCAACGTAGACTCGCTGGAAGCTCGTCCTACGTTGGGCTTGTGGCAATATCCCCTTCGGGGAACTTTGACCGAGTCGCGAGCTTATGGCAATATCCCCTCCGGGGAAGAGCACGACTGAGGCGGGCTTATAGAGCTCTCTTCGTAGAAGAGTTTCCGCTGAGTCGCTGGCTACACGATGCGTTCTTTGAGCGCCTTCGCCACCGCGCCGGTGCGGGTGTTGACCTCTAGTTTTTCATAGATCCGCCGGAGGTAGGTGTCCACGGTGTGCACGCTGAGCGTGAGGCGGTCGGCAATTTCCTTTTTGATGAGGCCTTTGACCATGAGGTCGAGGATCTCCTTTTCCCGGGTGCTCAGGCCGTAGTCCCGGGTCCGCGGAGCGAGTTTTGAGAACATCTCGAGCACCCGGCGGGCAATGCGGGGATTCATGGGAGACCCACCCTCAAGGGCTTCACGGATGGCGGTGACGATGGCATCGGCACTGGAGGTCTTCAGGAGATAACCTGCGGCACCGGCGCAGATGGCGGAGAAGATCTTCTCGTCATCCTCGAACACGGTGAGGATGACCACGAGCGTCTTCGGGCTAAGGGCACGGATGCGGCTGATCCCCTCCAGCCCGCTCATGCCCGGCAGCCCTACATCCAGAAGTACCACGTCCGGCGGGGTGAATCTCGTCAGCCCTTCCAGGGCGGTTTCACAGGAGTCAAAGTCATGCACACAGGTGAGGTCCGGCTCTGCCTGGACCACGCGGGCCAGGGTGCGACGGAAAGTGGCATGATCTTCCACGATCCAGACGAGCCTGGGGCTGGAGGGTGTGGAGGATTCAGACTCGGTCATCAGAGGGGTCAGTGGAGCGGGGCGGTGAGCGTGATGATGGTGCCGGATGACGATGCGGTCGAGGACACATTCATCTCCCCTCGAAGCGCGGCGGCCCGGTGCCGCATGTTCGCCAGGCCGCTGCCGCCTCCGGATCCGGCCGCTGCATCAAAGCCGCGACCGTCATCCCGGATGGAGAGCTGGAAACGTTCGTTGGACCACTCCACCGCCAGATGCACCGCAGTGGCCCGCGCATGGCGCACCACGTTGTTCACCGCCTCTTTGAAAAAGAGGAAGACATGCCGGTGGAAATCCAACGACGCAGAGATGCGGGGTGGCTGGTCAGGAACCGCGAGTTCCCAAGCAAGTCCCTGGAGCTGGGTGGTGGCACTTTCCCTCAGCGCTTGCACCAGCCTCTCCAGTGTCGGCTCTCCGCCCTCCCGCACCAGCCAGACGATCCCGCGCATGGATTCTGCGGCCTGACGGGCCATGCGGTGGATCTCATCCAGCGTGGCTCGAGCGTCCTCCGGGGATTCACGCAAAGCCAGTTCGCTTGCAAGTGAGATGCTGCCGAGGTGGCTGCCCACTTCATCGTGCAAATCCCGGGCAATGCGCTGCCGCAGAGCCTCGATTTCGAGCTTCCGGCTGCGCAGGGCGCGCATCCAGGAAATCACGGCCAGAAGGAGAAGCGCTACGCCGAATGCCATGCCCCACCAAAGGGCGTGTTTTCTCGCCACCATGCCTGCAATAGTGAGCTCTCCTTGCACATCTGACTTCGCGTCCAGCAGTTCCCGCCTTCTGGAGAGCTTTTGAAGCCACTGCTCCCAATCCATCAACCGACCGCTGGCGGCCATGCCATCCACCAGCCACTCCCGTTGCCACAGCGGGGCCAGCACGTCATCGTAGGCCGTTACCTTTTTCCCGGCGGCAATGTTGTGCCCCTTTGCATACACTTCCATTTCGGAGAGGGAGATCACGAAATCATTGCTGCGCTCCCAGAGCTGGGTGGCCAGCATGCGTACATAGCGGGCCTTGATGCCTCTGGCCAGAAACGGTACGGGGTTGTCTCCCGGATTGGGGAAAGGCACCACCGAAGCATCATAGATGATGCTCGGGTTCAGGAAATTTTCCTCATTCGCCGCCTCCAGACGGAACCAGACGGGAAAACCAAATCCCGCCCGATCCGGAAAGTCTGCGGGATGCGTGGGAATGAACCGCACCTCTTCCAGTGGTTGCTCGCTGCCCAGGTCCACTTGCACCCAGCGTTCATGGTTGGCGTCTTTCTGAATGGCACTGTGCCAGCCATTGGTTGGCCTGGCCGCAGGCACCACGGGCAGGCCCAGGGCGCTCACCCCATCCACCAAGTTTCGGGGGCTCCACGTGGGAGCCGTTTCCACCGCACGGGTAGCCGTGACCTCGCAGCGGGCCGATACTGCTGCATGATCGGAGAAGACAAGAAGCTCCCCCAGGCAGAAATACATGCGGGGAGCCTTGCCCGAGGCCAGACGCGTGGCAGTGAACCTCACATAGCGCGCCTTGAGCCGGTCACAGGCAATGCCCACGGGTGCCATGGCCGGGCGGAAGTCGGAGGCAGTGTGGTCCAGGAGTGCTGTTGATTCTCCGAACCCGGGGTCATTGGAGGCATCCACCCGGAACCGGGCTGGAAAACCATAGGCGGTGGTGCCACCCAGGAAGGCGGGAATGATCACCACGGAGTCCAGCGGCAGTTCCCGCCCAAGATCCACCTGCACCCAGCGGACACTGTCCGCATCAGCAGCCCATCCGCTGTGGAACCCCGCATGCTCATGGGCTTGGGGCGCAGGGAGTTGTGGGAGGGCAGAGATTTGCTCCTCCAGGGAGGCGGCTTTTTCTTGGAGCACGCCCAGAGGTCTATGAAACCACTCCCAGCCGGGATCGGCTCCAGCTGGCGAAGTCCAGCAGGCCGCCACGGCCAGCAACAACAGCTGCGACGGCCTGCAAGAGGTGGATGGAAGGCGGCGGTTCAAACGAGACTCCAAACTGACTAAACCAGTTGCATGAGCATGGTGCGCAAATGCTCCGCCTCTGCCGCAGGGGCCAGGCCGAAGAAACGCTTGAACTCGCGGCTGAACTGCGAGGCACTTTCATAACCCACCTCTCGGGCAGCCACACTGGCGCTGGCACTTTGATGAACCATCAACATGCGCGCTTTATGCAGGCGCACGGACTTCAGGTACTGCAGCGGTGAAGAGGAGGTGACGGCTTTGAAGTGCGTGTGAAAGGTGGACAAGCTCATGCCCGCCTCACTGGCCAGCGTGGTCATGTCCATAGGTTCCGCATAGCTGCCATGCATGCGCTGCAGAGCCCGGCTGATCTGGCCAAAGTGGCTGTGCGGAGCGGCCAGAGACCGCAGCACTCCGCCCTGCTCGCCTCTCAAGACGCGATAGGTGATCTCCCGGACGATTTGCGGTCCCAGGATGCGGGCATCATCGTTGTCCTCCAGACACTCCAGTAGGCGGATGGTAGCATCTGTGAGTCCGTCATCAAGAGAGAACGCCCGCATGGCCAGCGAGGGGACGGTGTTGACCGGTGGCACTTTGGCCATATCCATCAACAACTCTGCCACCGTGGCAGGCGACACACCGACCGCCACTCCAAGCATGGGCTCGTCTGGCGTTGCATCTGTATCGCATTCAAACGGCAGCGGTACCGCGAGCACGAGGTAGTTGTTGGCATCGTAAGTGAAGGTTTGCCCTCCGAGGTGCCCACGCTTTCGCCCCTGCCCCACAATGATGATGCTCGGCTCATAGGACACCTGCATGCGCGGGACTGTCTTGGTCGACCTCATGAAGCGGACCCCAGGCAGACGGGACGAGCTGTACCCCTCCCCTCGCGCCAGCCCCGCGAGCAGTGAGACCAATCGAGGATGCGTCGGCGGAGGGATGGCCCCTTGGGAAGTTTGAAGGCGCTGACTCATGGCGGAAGTTCAGGCAAGACAAGTGCCACAACTGTGATGAATACGCGAGTGCTTCGGAGGATTGGGCAAGAAATTGAGAGAGGCCCTTCCAAGTTTCATTCCTCAATTCTCTGAAGTTTGCTTTTTGATCATTCAGGTTTCCCCCCGTAACCATTTGCCATGTCCGAGACCCCTTCGTCCCTGTCCTCCAAACTCTTCGCGATAGCCAAGCAGTACATCCCCGGAGGCGTGAACTCGCCAGTGCGCGCGTTTCGCAATGTGGGAGGGGAGCCTTTCTTTGCCAGGCGGGCCAAGGGCTGCCGGATCTGGGATGTGGATGGCAAGGACCGGATCGACTACGTGGGCACCTGGGGTCCTGCGATCCTGGGGCATGCGCCGCAGTGCGTCATTGAGGCGGTGCACAATGCGGCCAAGGATGGTGTCAGCTTCGGCATTCCCAATCAGATGGAAGTCGAGATGGCCAAGCTCATCGTCGAATGGGTGCCGAGCGTGGAAAAGGTGCGCATGACCAACAGCGGCACGGAGGCCACCATGTCCTGCGTACGGCTGGCCCGCGGGTTCACGGGGCGCGACCGGATTGTGAAATTTGACGGCTGCTATCACGGCCATGTGGACTCCCTGCTCGTGGCCGCCGGCAGCGGTGCCCTCACCCATGGCAATCCAGACAGCGCCGGCGTGCCCAAAGCCTTTGCCGAACTGACCACCGTGCTGCCCTACAACGATGTGGAGGCACTGGAAGCCTGCTTCGCCAAAGAAGGGGACCAGATTGCGGCCCTGATCGTGGAAAGCTACCCGGCCAATGCGGGCCTCATCCTGCCCCAGCCCGGCTTTTTGCAGAAGCTGCGCGAGATCACCAAGAAGCATGGAGCGCTCCTCATCCTGGATGAAGTCATGACGGGCTTCCGCGTGGCTCGTGGCGGCGTGCAGGAGAAGGAAGGCATCATGCCCGATCTCACCGCCCTGGGCAAAGTCATCGGCGGTGGACTGCCCGTGGGTGCCTTTGGCGGCAGGGTCGACATCATGGACTACCTGGCCCCCAATGGCCCGGTCTATCAGGCGGGCACGCTTTCGGGTAATCCCCTGGCGATGGCTGCGGGCTTGGCCCAGTTGCGGGAGATGGACAAGCAGAAGGGCTGGCAACGCCTTGAAGAGCTGGGCCAGATCATGGAAACGGCGGTGCTGGATGTCCTGAAGAAGACCGGCCGCAACTACCAGTGGTACCGCACGGGCAGCATGTTCTGCCTTATCTTCACGGAGAAGCCGGTGCTGAACCTCAATGACGCGAAGACCAGCGATCTCGACTCCTTCCGCAAGTTCTTCCACTACTGCCTGGACCACGGCGTGTACTTTGCCCCGTCCCAGTTCGAGACCGGCTTCATCAGCATGGCCCATGGTCCGGATGACCTTGGTCGCACGGCAGAGGTGGTGCAGGAAGCGTTGCTGTCTTTGGGCTAGGCCGCCCTTTCCCGTTTTCGTTTCTTTTCTCCCCCGGCAGCCGTTTGTAAAAAAGGGCCGCCCCATCATAGTCGCGGAGTCTTCCCCACCGACGATGCTTTCCCTCCTCAAGATTCAGAATCTCGCCCTCGTTGAAGACCTCTCGTGGGAGCTTGGCCCGGGACTCGTCGGTGTGACGGGTGAGACGGGAGCAGGCAAGTCCATCATCGTAGGCGCGCTGAAGCTCATCCTGGGCGAGCGGGCCGACAAGGGCCTCATCCGCACCGGCACGGAGTCCTGCAGTGCCGAGGCGGTCTTTGATCTCAAAAAGACCGACGCCGTGGATGCCATCCTCACGGCAGGCGGTCTGGATGCCCTGGACGGGGAGTCGTTAATCATCCGTCGCGTCATCGGAGCAAGTACGAACAAGCAGTTCGTGAATGGATCGCCCGTCACCTCTGCCATGCTCAAGGAGTTAGGGGCCTATCTGGTGGACCTGCATGGCCCGCATGATCACCAGTCATTGAACTCGCGGGACCGTCAGTTGGAGATGCTGGATGGCTACGCCGGACTGACGGCAGTGGCGAAGACCTGTCACGAAGCCCACCGCGTGTGGCGGGCGGCAGTGGCGGAGTATGAATCCCTGGCCACCAGCGAGCGGGCGTCTGAGCAGGAGATGGACATGCTCCGATTTCAGATCAACGACAT
>JBGGMQ010000954.1:0-3057 GCA_041287975.1 Verrucomicrobium sp.
CCTTTTTTGGCACCACTTTCAGGGTGCACTGATGGTATCGCCTTTCCAAGGGTGTCGCTTCGCTCAACCCCAGGCTACCCTCTGGGATACCTTCGGTATCAGGACTCGTTCAGCAGGTAGGTTGGGTGCGTAGGTTTCGAAAGGATAAACTGGGGTCAAAGGGAAGCTAGCTGGAGACTCCTAAAACGCTTTGCACCACTACGGCGCTTCTATCCAAACAGGTTCTTAGACCTTCGGCCTTTGCGGATGTCGGCCCCCTCACGCCCCGATCACTTTGCCAATCACCTGCATCGTCGCGGCCTGACGCTCGTGGACGAAGTCCATGGCCTTTTTCACCTTGGCCAAAGCTGCGGGATAATCGCTCTCAATGGCCGTGAGGATGGCGAGCATCTTCTCTGGGGGCGTGGAGTCAAACTCCAGAAGCCAGTCGGAGAGGCCGATGTCCTTGAACATCCAGCACTTGGGACTGTGGAACTCGGAGTACGTGTGGATGATAGGAGTGCCGTTGGCCAGGGCGATGATAGGAGAGTGCGGCTCATGGCAGACGACCGTGTGCCCCCGTGCGAAGACGGAGGCGGCCTCATCGGCATTCCAGAAGGTGTCCAGATTCACCACGTTCTTCTGGATGTCCTCTGGCAGCAGGTCGTAGATGAGCCGTTTGTTGTGCACCATCTCCTTCTTCACCTCGGGGGCGATGAGGACCTTGTATCCCGTCTTCTTCACCCAGAGAGTGATGAGTTCGCGGTACACAGCAGCGCGGCGCTCGTCGTCGTCGATGTTCTCCGGAGTAGGGTGCAGCGGATTGAGCGGCGGATTGTCCACTCCGGGGTGTTTCGCCGAATGCGTGCGCAGTTGGAGGGTGATGAACTTGCGGTCCTCCAGCCCGGCCTCTTTCATGAAAGCCAACGCCCGCTCATCGTCGCGGACGTCGATTCCAAAACAGCCGTCCGGGGCAAATTCCAGCACGGGCGTTTTGACGTTGGCATTCTTCAGGATCTCCAGAGTCCTGCCTTCGCGGCAATAGACAAAGGCGGCGTTGTTCAGCAACTCGATGCGTTCCGGAGCCTTGTCACCCACCACAAAGTTGGGGAAGTAGGACTGCCCGTAGAGCCCGTACGGTTTCCCGATCTTCCGGCAGTAGGCCATGAAGGAGGTGTCCGTGCCCATGCCGGAATTGTGGATGGCTACATCAGCGCGGGTGAAGGCCTCGACGAGAGCTTCCCCTTTGGCGTCCTTCTTCGTCAGATTGCCCTGCAGAATCTCCACCTTGGGGAAGCGGCGGCGCAGCATGGCCTCCACTCGCTCGTCCAGCTTCGCCGCCCAGAGGATGACGTGGGCTTCGGGCAGGTGCTGCTCCAGAATGCGGAGTGTGCCAGGCGTGTGACCGATGTCTCCAATGTTCACCGTGTCCCACGCGGACTTCAGCAGCACGGTCTTTCCTTTTCCCGAGTCGCCAAAGGCGGGGAGCGAGGCGGCCCCGAGGGCCATGCCGGCCTGGGAAAGGAAGGAGCGACGGGACTGGGTGGCGGGGGCGGACAGGTTCATGTCAGGATCAGAAAGCGGTGGGGGAACCTTATTTTTTAGACGCTCCCGCCCGCGGAGGCAAGAGCCCTCAGGAGATCACATGGCTGGATTTTTGTCCGTGCCTGCCCACCATCCGGAAAGGCGGGGGCCAGGGACGGGGGGGATGGCCAGACCGGAAGTTTCGTAGTGGGAGGTGTCGTTGAACAAGCTCAGCCGGGCCCGGACGGGGCTCTTGAAGTCCACAATGTTCAGAGCCGCAGGGCTTTGGTCCAGATTGTCCCGGTAGCGACGGGGGTCAAAGCCCAGCAGCGAACTGAGCAGCAGGCGGATGGTGGCTTTGTGCGAGATGATCGCCACGTTCCCCGCGGGGTGGGCGTGGAGGATCTCCATCAGAGCCGGAAGGGAGCGGGCTGTCACGGCGAGGCCGCTTTCCCCACCCTCGGGCGCGAAGGTGAAGGGGTCCTCCTCCCATGAGGCCGCTTCTTCAGGATACTTCGCCTCCACCTCGGTCCGTGTCATCTCCTCCCAGTGGCCGTGGGAGATTTCCTTTAACCCGTCTTTGGGCTGCACTTCCAGGCCGTGCGGCCTGGCAATGAGCCGGGCAGTTTCCATCGTGCGGTCGAGTGGGGACGCATAGACTGCGGCCAGCTTTTCTCCGGCAAGGCGGATGCCGAGCCGTTGAGCTTGCTCCCGGCCCTCGTCAGAAAGGGGGACGTTGATGGAGCCGGCGAAGCGGTCCTCAGCGGTGAGCACGGTCGCGCCGTGACGAATGAGAAAGATGCGGGTGTTCATGCAGCAAAAGGGGATGGAGGAGACGGGATTTTGGACTAGGAAATGGCGACCTGCCAGTTGCGACCTTCCCAATGTTTGGACTCAGTCCACAAGAAGGTGAAGTCCACCCGGGCGTCGACGGGGAGTCCGACGGTATCAAGGTCCAGATGCCAGATCCCCAGAGCCTCCTCCAGAGCCGTCTCGGATTCCTGCTTGGTCTTCCAGCCGTCGGTGGACCAGATGACCTTGGCGGAGGCATTGAGGACCAGCCGCAGCACCTTCCCACTGGGGATGTGACGCAGAGGGTGCCGGAAGCTCCAGTACTCGTGGTGACCGGTGGTGCGCTTCGTCACATAGCGGTCTCGAACCGGAGGCAGCAGGTCAAAAGGCACGCCATCGGCACGGCTGCGCACCAGGGAGACGTACTCGGCGTGGGACCAGCAGAGGGGCATGGCCGCGCCGGTGGGGTCCCCAGGCTTGATGGAGCCGTCTGGCAGGGCGGGTTCATCCCATAACTGCTCGCTGAGCATGCCGCCTGCATTGGCGAAGTCCTCCAGGGATCTGATGTAGGGCAGGGGATCCTTCCCGGCGGCGAGTTCATAGTGGCCGCGCTCGCCCGTGAGGATGGGCCAGGCGCGCCCAATGCCGCTGCCGTCAAATGCCTGCCCGTTCTTCTTTTGGCCGTAGCCGTCGTAGTTGTAGCGCCGCCAGCAGGGGCCCTGGGGCAAATCGCGCCTGATGACCTTGTCGATGACTTCGAGA
>JBGGMQ010000955.1:0-8528 GCA_041287975.1 Verrucomicrobium sp.
GGAACCGGAACTGGCGCGGTGGCCAAGGCGGCTGCCACGGTCCTTTCCATCTCCGCAATGGCTTCCGCCACTGCCGAGGCAGCTGTTTTCACGATGCTGATCAGCTTCGTGGTGGGTATGGGATCGTAGACCAGGGGGCAGCCGTTGATCGACTCCTCAAATCCGCTCAGGTCATACCGGCTGGTAAAGACTGTGCGCAGCAGGGGGAATTTCTCCGTGATGGCGTCACGGAGGTCGAAACCCGTGAACTCTCCCAAAACACCTTCACAGACGAGGACATCCAAACGGGGAAGCTCTTGAGCAATCCCCACCGCCGTCTCGGCGTCTCCGACCTGGTGCACAGTAAACCCCTGCTCTTCCAGGCAGGCTACGCGCGCAGCGCGAGCTTCAGCATGAGGGTCAACGTAAAGTACTACCATTATTGGGGGGGAGCCGTTCACTTGGGAAAGAGAGCATTGTCCAGACCAGCGGGGGCGCTGGGTTGAGAGGAGAAATTCAACAGGTCCCCCGGCTGGGCTTGTTCACCCGCCAACTTGTTCTGGTAGAAGAGTTTCACCACGAAGCCATGGAAAGTGCGACGGCCGAGGTCCCGGACTTCGTTCGGCTTGGGAGGCGGCAAATCGTAAACCACGTCCACCAGTTCCTCATTGGCAGACTTCCAGTCCACCGGGGCGGAGACCCAATTCAGAGTCGGGGCAGCAGCACGGGCCTGTTCTACACGTTCGCCATTCACTTTTTGAAACAAGAACACGTGAATGTCCATCTGGGCCGGATCGATGACCGCGCCAGGGGTGGCGATCAAAGGCACTCGCACGGCGATGCGCTCGCCATTGGTGACAGAAGGATCCTTGATGACCTGGCACGCTCCCAAGGAAACGGGGCTGGAGGCCACGGGAGAAGGATTCTCCGGGCGACCACCGGCCAGCTTGGACTTCGCGAGCGCAAAATAGCCTCCCGCTCCCGCCTCACCCATGGCGGCAACCGAGCGCCAACTGGATTCGGCCTTGGACATGATGCCCATGGCCTCGTAGGTCATGGCCATTTCTGAAAGGATTTCGGGATGGTTGGGCTCCCGCAGATCCGCCTGACGGATGAACTCCAAGGAACCCTGCATGTCTCCCTGGTTGCGAGCCTGACGCCCAGCTTCCAAGGACTCCAAGACCAAAGGCAGCTTTATTTCCCGGCCGGCTGGCAGGGAGGGCCGCTGCGCTGTCGGTGCCATCGGTGCAGGCACCACTGGAGCCGGAGCGGCCAGTGTGGCCTGATTCACCGGGTAATTGGGCTGACCCACAGGACCACCCGAGGCGGCGGGTGCGGGCTCTGGCAGCAAGGAGGGGCTGGTCAGCCGGGCTTCATTGCCAGAGCGGACTCCTAACGCCCAAACTGCCCCTGCGAGGGAAACTCCGGCCAGGACATAGAGAACCCCTTGGGCCACATGACTGGCCTTGTTTGATTCAGGACTGAGAATGGCAACGGGTTTGGCCATGCGGAATTTTTTAAAAAGGTGATCCTAGGGTCTGGACCCTAGGGTGTCAATCATCCACTCCCAGTCGTCGACCGGAGGGTTTCCACATGTTGATGTTGGATGGTGTGGCAGCCTTACTTGCTGCCGTCGTCGGCAATGTTCCCCTGGATGACCAAGTCACTTGCGCCGCCTTGGTTGGACACGCCCGCCAGGTGGTTGCCGCGTGAGGTGTTGTCGGTGATCGATCCGCCGACATTTTCCGAGGCAAGGATGCCGTACTCCCCGTTCGTGGAACATTCATTTTGACTGACTTTGGGTTTGAAGCCCTGGCCGAAGACGATGATGCCGGTGCCTGCATTGCCTTTGACCTTGTTGCCCATGATGCTGATGGTGATGCCCTGACCGCCTACGGCCAGGATGCCATCGCGCTTGTTCTTCTGCACGTCATTGGTGCTGACCTCACTGCCGGTGGCGATCATATCGAGCTGGATGCCCGCTTTCTTGCTCAGCAGCACCTGGTTCTCCACCAGCTTGACGATGGCGCCCTTTTCAGCGGCGATGCCCACTTCATTGTCCTCGCAGACCATCTGGGATGCCACGAGGGTGGAACCCTCTCCGGCTGCGACCAAGCCCGCTTCGCCATTGGATTTACAAATCGTCTTGGCTGTCACGTTGACGGAGGCGCCGTCCTTCACCGCCAGGCCGGACAAGCCGTTCTCCGCAAGGGTGCAGCCTTCCACCACGGGGAAGGTCCCGATGTGGCGCACTTCAATGCCGTTTTCACCGTTTTTACGCGCTTCGCAGGCGGAGAAACTGCCGTTGACGCCACTTTCGATCGTCACGCCGTTGCGGGCGTTGTTGCGGAAGGTGCAACGCAGGACCTGAGGCTTGCAGGCACCTGTGATCAGGAGGCCGTCCGCCACACCCGCCTGGAAAGTGCAATCTTCCAATACAAGGCTGCTGGATTTCACCATCGCCACGGGCCAGCTCACTTTGTCAGAAATGTCCTCACCGGTGTGCTGGAAGATGAAGCCCTTGATCGAGCCACCTTCGCAGTTTTCCGCCAGCAAGGCGGAGCCCACGCGACCGTCGGTCTGCACAATCACTTTGCCCGTGGCTTCGGCCTTGAGGCTGACGCCTGGTTTGAGGCGCAACTGCTCTTCATAAATACCCGACGGGATGGTAACCGTCTCGCCTGACTTGGCGGCATTGATCGCCGCCTGGATAGTCGTCACCTTGGCCGGTGGCCCTGGGGTGGGGGTTGGAGGAGTGGGATTGGGAGAGGGAGGCGTCGGAGACGAATCGTGCTTGGGCACGGGTGGGGAAGGTGGCGGCTCCACCTTGGCATCATTCTTCACGACCACCGGAGGCTGCGACGTCTGGTGAGTCGGATCAGGATCGCTCGTGATCGTGGGGTTCGTCACCACTTTGGGATCCGGCTTGTTCTTCTTGAAGTAAGGCAGGTTGTTGTACGCCCACCAACCGCCAGCGCCGACCACACCCACTCCCATAAGGAGGATGACCAGCACCACGGTGATGATCACGGCATGGGACTTTCTCGGCGGGAGGACGGTGTCCGTCCCTGTACCCGTACTGGCGTGAGTGGTGGTGCCAGGGACTGGCGAAACCCCGGGACCGACCCGGATGGCACCCGAACCAATGGGCCGGGTGGGGACGCTCATTTCCGTCATGCCAACGCCAGCGCGGACATAGGTCTGCGTGGCACCCACGTGGGAAGTGTGCGCACCAGGGAAAGCAGGGGGCAGGGCTGCCGTGCTGTGCGCCGTGCCCGCGGAAGTCCCCTGCCCGGTGGGAGGGGCCATGGGGGGAACTGACCCGGTGGGAGGCACGGGCGAGACTTCCACCAGCAGACCTCCCGGAGCGAGCCCCAGGCGCTGGCGCACAATCTGAGCGCTGGAAGGACGATTTTCCGGCGACTTCTCAAGGCACGCCAGGATGGTCTGCTCCCACTCCACAGGAATAGGCTCAGCATTGGTGATGCCGAACTCCAGCCGTCGCTCCGTAAGAGACTGGACGGATTCTTCCTTCAGCTGATGAATGATGTTGCCGCTGAAGAAGGGCGGTTTGCCCGTGATCAGCTCATAAAGGGTGCTGCCGAAAGCGTAGATGTCGTCGCTGACATGGGGCTTCCTGCCGTCCGCCTGCTGGGGGCTCATGTAGGCCAGGGTGCCTGTGGAGTTCCCCACCGCCATGGTGGCACGGTTCATCGCGTCCGAAATACTGCGGGCAATGCCAAAGTCGGTCACGCGCAGATTGCTCTCGCGGTCCACCATCAAGTTGGCGGGCTTCAAGTCACGGTGAATGACCTTGGCGATGCGGTGGGCGTAGTCGAGCGCCTCCAGGAACTGGGAGACCCAGGTGGCCAGCTGCCGGGTTTCAAAAATTTTGTTGGGCTGGCGGGTCCGGAGAGAGCCCAGATTTTCGCCATCAATGAATTCCATGCTGATGGCAGCATGGTCGTCATCAAGGAGGAAGTCGTAGATCTTGACGATGCCCGGGTGGGCAAGGTTCAAGCCCTTCAACGTCTCCTCCTTGAGCTCATCCACCGCCATGTCGTCATAGCGCACGGCTTCAGGAGCGAACTTCAAGGCCACTTCGCGACCGAGCCGCTCATCCTTGGCCAGCCAGACCACGCCCATGCCTCCACGGCCAAGCAGTCGTTGCAGGATAAACCGCTCAAAAACGCGGTCACCTTTCTGATGGCCACGAATCGTGTGGCCAAAATCGATGTCATCAAGATTGATGGGAGGCTTTTCGTCAGACATGGCCGGGGAACAAAAGCTTGATATACTCGGGGAAGAGCGCCGCTTTGCAAATGATCACGCTCAGCAGGTGGGAAATGTTGGAAAAGAGCCGCAGGAAAAGCGTGGCTTCCAATAAAAACGCCAGCCCGGGCTCCGGGCTGGCGCTTCTTGCACTTGGCTGGGAAGGGTCAGAGACCGTTCGCGCTTAGTTGGAGTAGCTGTGGGGAGGGCTCACAGCTTCGAAATTCTCGGGAGCCTTGCTGTAGCCACCGGAGCTGACCGAAGCCGACTTCGTGTAGGTGGTGGCGGGGCGGGTCACGCGGGTCGGGTAGTAGTGGTTGTGCACTTCCGGCGGCGGGTCAGAGGCGCAGCTCATGAGTGAGGCGGAGACGGCGGCGAGGGCGACCAGGTTCAGGATGCTTTTCATGTGGGTCTCTAGGTTTGAGTTAGGCAAAGACTGAGGTTGGAGGAATGACGACCGCTGGCTTAGTTGGGCTGCACGCCGGCTTCAGGAGCGCTCACGCTGGAGGAACCACCGTCCTTGGCAACACCGCGGCGACCGACGAGGACGTAGTAGGAGGCGAGCCCGTTGGCACGGGCCATGTGCAAGTACACCATGGCGGTGCCGTTGTAGGAGGCGCGGAACTGGACACCAGCAAGCTTCGTGCTGCGGCGGTCATCCAGGATCAGGTTGCCCACTTCATCGTACACATACACGTCCACGTCGAGGGCGCTGCGGTCTGCACCAGCGAGGAAGGTGTAGTCCAGACCCTTGGTGACAGGGATGAGGAAACGAACCGCCTGGCCGCCGCCCAGCACGCCGCTGTGGTCGGTGGGGGCCATGGAGAAGCCCTTGGCAACATAGCTCGTGGCCATGCGGTAGGCTATGTCTTCAGCCTCGCGGGGGTCAGCCTTGAGGGCGGTGGTGGAGGCGAGCATCAGCGCGCCGACGATCAGGGATTTCACACTGTTTTTCATGGTATTGTAGTTCTTTGGCAAGATGGATTGAAGGGGTTGCCTAATGCATGTGGATCATCGGGGCGGTGTGACGAGTTTTTTTAATCCCCTGTAATTTTTTCTACAATGCCTTTTGCCGATCCATACAGTTTGTCCACACCTTCTTTCGAGATGGAACCTTCCACGGCGATGTTAACACCATCAAAGATGCCGGGAAGGGCTTCCATGAGGGCAACCACCTTCGGTGAGGATTTGATGTCGGGGGCAAGCGTGGCGAGGTCAGCCTGCATGGCCTTCACCAGCACGGGTTCGCGCAGGTAATTCGAAGCGTTGGCAGAGTAATGTGTCTTCACCACGTAGGCGGTGTACTGCAGACCCTGCATCCAGCCAGCGGTGATAATCAGAGAGCGGCGCTTGGTGTTGCCCTGCGCACGCAGGGACTTCATGATGTCGGTCTGGAGGAAACCCAGCTCCATGAACACCTGAAGCCATTCGCCCTTGTTGGCATGAGCGCGAACGATCTTGGCGCGGCTCATTTCATCGTCCTTCACACCCAGCTTTTTGGCGAGGTCTTCGATCTGCTTCGAGCAGTCATTGAGACCCTGCACATTGCGGGCCTTGATGGCCATGACACCGTCGGCGATCTTCACACCCAAGGCGAGGGAGACATCTGTCTCGTTGGTGAACTTGTCCGCCACGACATCGGTGGCAATTTCGCCATAAACTTTTTTCCAGTCGCCGAAATCGAGGTTCAGCACCTGATCCAGTCCAAGAAATTTGTCATAAGGGCTGGGGAGACCGAGAGGGGCGACTTCTGCTTTGCTGGGGTCAAAGCCAGCTTTCTCCTGCGCCACAACGGGACGGATCAGGGTGGTGGGGAGGAGAAGGCATCCAAGAATAAGGGGGCGAATTCGAAGCATCATGGCTGGCGGATGGCGCGGGGTGGTGTAAAATGCGTGGGAACTTACGGTTTTTGCCAGCAGCAAAGCAAGCCAAACTTTATGAAAACGAGGATATCAACTCCCCCATTTTCCCGTCATCACCTGACGTTTTTCATAGCCACGGCTGCCTTGGGACTCACGTTTCTGCCCTCGTGCAGCAAGGAAGATGATGCTCTCCAAACGCAGATCATCGAGACGCGTGCCGTCATGGAACAGCGGAGCAAAGAGCTGGAACAAACCCAGGCTCAGCTTAGTGAACTCAAGGAAAAAATGCAGAAGCTGAGCAGTTCCTCCGGTTCATCAAGCCCGGTGTCGGCCTCAGGATCAAGCGACGAAGTGGCCAGGCTCAAAGCTCGCAATGCGGAACTGGAGAGCCAGCTCGCCGCGGCACGCCAGCAGGCGGCCAGTGCAAGTGGCAGTTCGGATACCCCGCCCAAGTTCGACCTGGACGCCGTGGCGTCCAAGCTTGAAGATGATCTCACCCGCAAGGCCAAACAGCTCCGCGAACTGGTGCAGAAACAGACCCCCGGCAGCCGGGTGGATGAAATTTCCCTCAAAGCCATCGAGTACCCCCAGCAACTGCTGGCGACCTTCAATTCGGCGATTACCTTTAACATTCTGGCAGAAAACGGGCAGAAGCTCCGGCTGATGTTTCCTGTGACCGCAGACCTTGGCGGCACCTGGAAGCTTCCCCCTCCGGCAGAAGTGCAGGCAGCTTATCAGCAAGCTCAAACACAGCCGCAAGGGATGGCCAGCACGCAGCCTGAGGCTGCACCGAGCCCGGCACCTGCTGCTTCCTCCGGATCCGCCATCAGCAGTGTGGGCGGCAGTCTGGCCCACAACGCCGCCAGCAACGCCCCCCAAACGCAGAGAGCTACTGCGCCCGCACCTGCTCCCGCCGCAAATTCCGGCGGCAGCACGGGCATGCGTCAGGTGGATGCGAATACCTTTGTTTTCAGCTGGGGCGATGCCCCTGCCCGCTCTGGTGGTCAGCCTGCCGCCCAAGCTGCCCCTGCCCCCCGTCCAGCAGCGCCCGCACCCGCTCCGGCTCCGGCTCCGGCTCAAAACAACACTCCGATTGCCAACTTCACGCCTCCTGGCCCTGGCGGCGCCGCCCCTGCCGCCCCTGCACCGGCTCGCGGTGGCGCAGCGCCCACCGCTCCAGTGCCCGCCGCAGTGATGCCCGTGCAGCAGGACATCACGATCCGGTTTGATTGATTTGGAGTTCTACTCCTCAATCAGCATCGGCATTTGGAAGTACACGCTGGGCTGACATGCCACTCGCGTGGGGTTGTCCAGCAACAGGAAAGTATCCCAGACGAGAGGTGCCTCCGGCAGTGCCCGGCTGCCAGGCTCTTTCTTTCCACCCCAGTGGGCTGTCCGCTCATCCAGTTTCATTTCCACGAACCGCCACCCGGTCCAGTTGATGGTGGGCCCATCCGGCTGCCAGGTGCGCCCCGCAGCGTCTTGAAAACGCATCCGCAAAACGGTGCGGCTGGCGTCACCGTGGACCCAAAGGCCGAAACGCGTCACACCTTTGAGCTGCCCGCTTTCTGGCAGCCCTGGCACGCGATGACGCGCTGCCTCAGCACCAATGACCTGGCTGAATTTCCACCCCGCCCCGAAGTCGCACTTGAGAAGCCAAGTGGCATCCCCGCCCCCGCCGGGCGGAGGAACCGGAGCTGCGCCTTTCACCAAAGTAGCGTTGCCGGGCACCTTGTCATCTCCGGTGACAAACGTCCGCAATCCGTTCTCAAAACTTGCAGGCTGGGGCACGAAACGCCGGGCTGGCACCATCAGCAGCGTTCGCCCCTGAATCTCCAGTCGTGCCCCCAGTCGATAGCTCGCGCCAGGCGGCTCAGCTAGAGGAAACAACACCACGGTCGAGACTGCTCCGGCGGCAAGATTAAGATCCCCGCTCGTGACGGCAACCTTGAGTCCTTCCACATCGGTCAGTACGATGCGGCCCTTCACCGGACGCCTTTCCAGAGAGGTGACCTGCACAGCCGCCTGACCTCCCGCGCAGGGCAGTACGGCCAAAGCCACCGGCAAAGCTTCCGTCGCCTTCTCCAGCGCAGGATTCTCACGGCGGGCGAACTTCACAAACACTGGGGCATCGGTGAGCCGCAGGGCCAGCCCCTCGCCCGACTGCGTGACGGCTCCACCGGAAGCTCTCATGCCCGTGTGATCGTGATAGGTGAAGAATCCTGGCGAAGACGGGACCTTCACTTCTGCTGGAACACCGCCGGTGGTCCATACCACAACACACAACGCTGCGGGGCTCTGGAAGAGATAGCCGTGGTGATCCAGATTCCCGAGGTTGATCCGCTTGCTGAACTGGAAGCCTGACAGTTCGCGATTGAAGGTATGGGCCGCCGCATAGGCAGGCTTGAGTTCATA
>JBGGMQ010000956.1:0-3828 GCA_041287975.1 Verrucomicrobium sp.
GGTTGGTGCTTGGGAAAAAGTAGTGTCAGGGCTTTAGCCTGACATCGCTCTACCCACGTCGTTCAATACCAGGTGTGCGACTGACGACTAAACCTTCCTTTATCGCCGACCTCCCCCAACACGCCCTCTGTAGGGCATGCGCCCCGCTTGCCTCAGTCGCACGTCTCCTGATCAACAAGAAACAACGGCTACGGGGGCCGTCGCCCTACAACCGTGACGCACTTGGTGGCGCGCGGTGTGTGGTGAAGTTGAAAGTGATTTGCACACGAGAACAGAAGCCGCCGACCTGCGGCTTGGCACTGACGTGCTGACGCACCGAAACTACCCCGGAGGCCAGCTCAAATCCCGCCCGGCCAGCAGGTGCATGTGCATGTGTGGCACGGTCTCGCCAGCATCCCTGCCGTGATTGATGACAAGACGGAAGCCCTTGTCAGTGGAGCGGACGCCGAGTTGCTCGGCGATTTTGCCTGCGGCTAGAAGCAGCGCGCCCAAGGTGGCCTGATTCTCAGGTTTAGCGTCACCCACGCGAGGGATGACGGTTTTGGGAATCACCAAGACATGAATGGGAGCCTGGGGATTGATGTCGTTGATGGCAAAGCACTCGTCATCTTCGTAGATGATGGTGGCGGGAATCTCGCGGGCTAGGATCTTTTGGAAAAGGGTCATCGCAGTGAAAAATGAGGTGAATGCAAGGCAGGGGAGCCACCAAGCAGAGTGAACCAAAAAGAGGTTCAGACCGCAACGGAGAATCGAGAGGCGCTGGCGTCAGGCTTTGCGAAACAGATCTGGCTGTTTCACATCGCGCGGCACACGGGTTTCGAGCGAGTTGATCTCGTTGATAAACTCCCCGAGCTCCTGGAATTCGCGATAAATGGAGGCGTATCGCACATAGGAAATGTGGTCGATCGCTTCCAGATGTTGCATGACCTTGACCCCCAGCACGCGGGAGGGCACCTCACGATATCCCAAGGCCGTGAGCTCTGTGATAATGGCGTCGGTGGCGTGCTCTAGCAGTTCAATGCCCACAGGCCGTTTGCCACAGGCCTTTTTCATGCTGTCGATCAGCTTCTCACGGCTGAAGGGCTGCCGGGACTCATTGCGCTTGATCACGCGCAGTTCTTCATGCTCCACCTGCTCGTACGTGGTGAACCGGTGATTGCAGCCCTGGCACTCCCGACGCCGACGCACGGAACTGCCATCCTTCGCTTCACGCGAATCAATGACTTTGTCTTCGAGAGTTCCGCACTTGGGGCAGCGCATGGTATTTAAAGGTGGGTAAAGTGTCTCATGTGGTGAGGGGCGCGCAATGGATTTGTCATTGAGTCCGTGGGATTTGTCATCGGTGCATCACTCTATGGGTGTAGTTTTGAATGATCTCCGCCACGTCCTCCTTCCGGGCCAGGGCACCAGCCCAAGTGCCTGGGACAGATGCCAAACCATAGCGCAGGCCAGCAAGGCCTCCGGCGACGCAGCCGGTGGTGTCGGTATCTTCACCCAGATTGACCGCACGCAGGACGCAAGATTCAAAGTCGGCTGTGTGGATAAGGCACCAGATGCTGGATTCAAGCGTGTGAATACAGTAGCCCGTGCTCTTAACCTCGGGTTCGCCTAGATCCGGCAGCACGTCGGGATGCAGCCGTTTGAACTGAGGCCACTCCTGATGGAAATCCTCGTGGTTCGCATAGAGCGTTTCCGCCTGTTGCCATGTCTGGCGCAATGCCGGGATTGGCTCCAGTTCCTGGAGCAGCCCTCGCACATAGAGGGTGTAAAAGCCGCACGCCAGCTGCGAGCGGGGATGGGCGTGCGTGATCATGGAAGCCAGATGCGAAGCGGCGATGGCCTCCTCTGGCGTGGTGCCCCGCATCCACAGCGAGACTGGCAGCATGCGCATGAGGGAGCCGTTGCCATTGTCGAACTCATCCTTCCCGCCGCAACGGGTGGGGGGGCGGCCTTCGGCGAAACGGGCCAGAGCCTGCCGGGTGGCAATGCCGAGATCAAACACTTCGCCATAGGGCGTCCAGTATCCCCGACGCAGCCATCGGAGGAAGCGCTCTGCCATGTCCTGTGCCACGAGATGATTGCATTCCAGGAGGGATTCCATGGTGCAGAGCAGCAGCGAGGAGTCGTCTGACCAAGTGCCCGGAGGTTGTTGGTGGGTGCCGTGGCCGCGCATCTCGCCCACGGGATTGGCGGCCAGTTCCTCTCGCGAGCGGAACTCCACCGGCACGCCTAGGGCATCGCCGATGACTGCGCCCCAAAGTGCTCCGCTGATTTGGCTTTCCAAGCGTGACGCATTCTCCATCATGCCGGTATGATCGTACCAGGTTGCCAGTTTGCGAGTGACAACACCGCCGGAATTTGTCCTGAAGCTTGGGAGGCCCTGCAGGAGGCCAACGAAGGCTACCAGCCCTCCTATGGTGACGATCAGATCACCCGTGAGGCTTGCGATGGCTTCCGCGAAGTCTTTGAAACCGACTGCGACGTCTACTTTGTCTTCACGGGGACAGCCGCAAACTCTCTCTCCCTGGCCTCGCTCTGCCAGAGCTACCACAGCGTCATCGCCCATCATGTGGCGCATGTGGAGACTGACGAATGCGGTGCGCCGGAGTTCTTTTCAAACGGGTCCAAGATCCTTCTGGCCCAAGGTGAACGAGGCAAATGCGATCCTGCCGACGTCTCCCGCCTCATTACCCACCGTCAGGATCTGCACTACCCCAAAGCAAGAGCCCTCAGCGTCAGTCAGAGCACGGAGTTTGGCACCGTGTATCGTCCGGAAGAGCTGCGCGAGCTCTGGGGCGTGACCCGCAGCAAAGGAGTCTCGATCCACATGGACGGGGCGCGCTTCGCCAACGCTGTCGCATCATTGGGCTGCGTGCCCGCAGACATCACCTGGCGGGCGGGCGTGGATGTCCTGTGCTTCGGTGGCACAAAGAATGGCATGGCCATGACTGAGGCTGTGGTGTTTTTTGACAAGGAACTCAGCCGGGACTTCGCCTGGCGTTGCAAGCAGGCAGGACAACTCGCCAGCAAGATGCGCTTCATATCGGCCCAGTGGCGTCGATTGCTAAAAAACGGGGTCTGGCTGCGCTATGGCCGCCAAGCCAATGAAAATGCGCAGAAGCTCGCCGAGGGGCTCCGCCAGCTCGAAGGCGTGGAGATTCTCCACCCGGTGGAAGCCAATGCCGTCTTTGCCAAACTGCCCCCCGCCGTGGATCAGAGACTGAAAAACGCGGGCTGGAAGTACTACAACTTCATCGGCGGCGGAGCCAGGTTCATGTGCTCGTGGAAGACCACCGGAGGGGATGTGGCGGCGCTGCTGGCAGATGCGGCAGCAGGCTGAAAATTCAAATGCCAAACATCAAACTTCAAGGAAGGATCAAATTTCAAAACTGAAGCTGACGGTGTTCGATCTGGGGCTTGGATTTTGTTTCTTGGAGCTTCCTTGAAGTTTCGTATTTGAATTTTGATCTCTTTTTCAGCCCCGTACAAACCGCCCAAAGTTCGCCAGGGACAGCACATTCCCGGCAGCCTTGTCCTGCAGCGCCAGTTCGCCGATCTCGATGGCTTCAGGGGCCAACTCGAACACCTGGCGCAACAGATTGTGGACGGAGTAGGCTGAGATGGAAAGGTTGTAGAGCGTCAGGACAAACAGGGCTTTCTCTGGGCGAAGCAATGCTTTGCAAGTGGCGAGCAGCTCGTGAAGCTGTTCCTCTGCCTTCCAGATCTGCCCTTTGGGCCCTTTGCCATAGCTGGGGGGATCCAGTAGAATACCGGCGTACTGGTTGCCGCGGCGCACTTCGCGCTGCACAAAGGTGAAGGCGTCGTCCA
>JBGGMQ010000957.1:0-3253 GCA_041287975.1 Verrucomicrobium sp.
CAGCCGCTCGTCGAATAAAAGCTGGTCGTAAAGTTCCATCGGCTGGTCTACACCATGCGCTCTCTCGCCCACGCCGGGTGGTCCTCCTTTTTCTTCAATCCAGTGGTCGAAGTGCTCCGGGCGTTTCCGTACGGAAGCTGGACTCTGCTCCGGACGCGCCCGCCAGAAGTCCATCCCGCAAGCCTCCACATGCGGTTTTAGATAAGCTGGCCCTGCATACCTCACCTGATGCCCCCGGCCCACCAGCATGCGCCCCAGCGCCAGAAGTGGAAAGTGATCCCCCAGAGTTCCAGAGGATGTAAGCGTCAGTACTGCCATGGCGGTCACCCGTGCACGATTTCAACCTTGGGCAACCCCCAGCAGGTCACCCCAAACTCCCGCGCCATCTGGGCGAGGCCCTCTGTTTCCATGAACCCGCGGTAAGGCATGGCGGGAAAGCGCAGCCCGTCACGGTGCAAGTCGGCCTGCACGAGGAGCATGGTCCCACCCACCCCGTCCACCTGCACCTCATCGCAGTCACGGTACGCTTCGAGGTAATTCCGTGTCAGCCCCTTTGGGGGCTGGTGCATCCCATCATGCATGTGGTTCGGCCCATCCCGCTGCACCGTGTCACGAAAGACAAAGGTGTTCAGATCAAATGAGGGCCCTCCATAGGCCCCTTGCACACAATGAGGAGTGACGATCTGGTGCCGGGACTTGAGGAGCTGGTGGATGATGTCCGACGGCCATGCCTGTATGTCGACATCGATCCACAGCACCCATTCTTCATCCTTCAGCGCCGTTTCCACCAGGAGGTTGCGGCTTCTGGCAAGAACAGACCGCCTCTGACGCTGAATATTGACACTATACCTCTCACCTGCGATGGAATTGCCAAAATCCTGCCGCATCAGGTGCGTGCCCGCCAGCCGCGAGGAATGCTCAGACAGCAATTCTCCTGCATACGCCTCCGTGGCATCCCGGCTGTCACCTTCCAGCATCGCCACGCGTATTTTCTCCAGAGGGTATTCGGTCTGCGCCAGGTTGACGAAAAACTTCTCCAGGAAAGGCACCGCATCCCTGATGGGGGTTGCCACCAGTATCCTCGGCAGTTCCCTCGTGACTGCAGGTTTCAGAGGCATTGCCACGCGGTCCGTATGAACCGGCGAGCCTGTCACAGGCTGAAGACCGGTCTGGTCTAGCGGCGGCAGCTTTAGTGCCTGAAGGTATTCATTCACCGGCAATACCGGCTGCATGATCCGCAGCATTGTCCGGCAGTCGGCGTCCACCATTCGTTGACTGGCGGCTGACCAGAGCGTGTCCCAGTGCGAATCGGAAAAAGTGTTTCCCCCATGGCAGATGTAAGTGTACAAGCCGCTGGCATCCATCATGCAGATGCGTCCCTTTGCAGCCAGCTCCAGCACCGGCGGCGTGTCTTCCCCCGCCTTGATCTCCGGGTACGCCGTGATGGCCCCCCTCCTCCACATCAGCGCACACTCCCAGATGCGATTCGATGAAATAGCGAACCGGTCTTTTGCCGGCCACCACATTTGCAGGCTGTTCAGTCCGCAGGCATCCGCGCCCGTGGCGAACAAGACCCTGGCCTGGCGCTCCAAACGCGCCGGGCTGGAGAGGTCGTCATCGTCCCACTGGCAGAGCAAATCGCCCCGCGCCTCTGCCAGCGCCACATTCCGGAGAGCCCCCAAGGGCCTGCCCTCGGCGGGCACACAGATCCAGCGAATCCGGCCTCCGTCGTCATCCTTTGTCACATGCCCGGGCGGCGCCTCGCCGGAATCATCGATCACGACCAGTTCGCGATTCGCATAGGTCTGATGGCGAAAGGCCCTTACCGCCAGCTCTGCCAGAGCACGCCGCCGTCCCGTCACCATCAGACAGGACACCAGCGGATTGAATCCAGACTTTGCAGCTCTCGCCGCCGCCTTCGGCTCATTCAGCACTCCGACGACCAGCGGCTCAGCGCTCCTGAGCATGTAAATTCGTGTCTGCAGACGCCCCTTGCGCCACCAGGTGCCATCCCAGTAGTGCAGCGCATAGGTTTCAGGGCCGAACCAGTGCGGTGAGCCTGGTGGCCTGGCGTTGAGCCACTCCAGATCCATGTTCGAGGCAGGCTGCACGGTCACACTGGGCAAAAGGCGGGGACGGGAGGATGGCTCTTCACAGGCATTTGTCACAGCACTCAGCATGAAGGGCCCCGTCGCATCCAGGGGACCAGGGTACTTCGCGCGAATCTCCATCGTCGATATCACGAGCTTCCAGAAGGGATGGCCAGACTCAGACGCCATCCAGGCGTTTCCCACGATCCGGCGTATGCCTGAAGAGGCAGCGACTTTCGTCGACAAATGGAGTTCTGGCTCAAGGGGCAACAACAACCGCTGCCCCTCCAGCAGAGGCTCCATGGGCCTCAGACACTCCATGTCGAGATCAGCGTAGACTCCGCCGAAGTGATCCAGCAACAGATACCGCGCCGCATCAGAGCGCATGATGGGGCTTGGGTAACCATCATAAACGATTAAAAATTCCGGATACTTCGCCGCCACAAACTCACGCAGCATCGCGTCCGTCCAGAGCCGGTGCTCCCAGGTCGGATGATGCAGCATCCAGGTCTCTCTAAAGCGCACCCACCGCTCTGGCAGCACCTCGTCGCGCCATGTTTGATGTAAAATGGGAGGAATGGGCATGCGCGGATAAGGATGAAAACTCCCCCGTCCTAGTGGCTGCGCCCCCTGGATTCAAGACGAAAATTCGCCGACCAAAGCGCTCTGGGCCTCTCACGCTGAAAGTGCTTGTGCCGATCCATGGCCCTATGGTAAAATTTCACTCAACGTCCTCCGCCCACACCTCATGACTGCTTCCCAATTTGTTTCCGCGATGGGTTGGACTGCCTTGGCTCTCATCGTTTGGGTGCTGAGTTGGGCACCGATTGACGCTCACTACGTGAAGCCTATTAGCAGCATGGCATGTGGCATGACCGACTCCACACCTGCACCGGTGCGATTTGTCTACGAGCCTGTTGAAAAATTCTACCGGAGCCCCAACGGGGCATTCCTTCGGCCCTACAGAAATTGGTGGCGGGACGTTTTGCACTGAAGGTGTGTTTGAGAGGTGCGGAGGCGTAAACTGAGCAGCGTCAGCAAAGTAATGGCGGTATCTTTAGTCTGCCCATCGCATTATCCACATCTTCCGACGCCAGTCCCACAAGTCGGTTCGGCACTGCTTTGAAGTTCGCACTGATGCGGCCGCTCCATTTTATGGCAGG
>JBGGMQ010000958.1:0-5016 GCA_041287975.1 Verrucomicrobium sp.
GGCGTCACGGGCAAGGACTGGCAGTGGGATGACGGCGGCACGGTTGATCTCACCGCTGGCCCCCTTAAAGTCGCCCTTCAGGACAAGACCGGCTTCAACGGCCGCGTGGACGCCATTTTCCTGACCACCGATCTCGATGCCACCCCTCCCACCGAAGCCAAGGCCCTCGCCAGCTTCCGTCACAAGGAACTGGGGCTGCCCGATGCCCCCCCTGAAACCAAGGAATACGACCTCATCGTCGTCGGTGGCGGCTACGCAGGTACGGCGGCAGCCCTCAGCGGCACCCGCCAGGGCCTGAAAGTCGCACTCATTCAGAACCGCCCCGTCTTGGGCGGTAATGGCAGCAGTGAAGTCCAGGTCTGGGCTCAAGGCGGCACCCGCCGTGGTCTCTACCCGCACCTGGGTGAGATCGTGGAAGAGTTCACCGATCGCGCCAGCAACAGCCCCGGCCTGCCCGAAGAATACGGCGATACCCTCAAAGAAGGCATCGTTCGTAAAGAGAAGAACCTCGACCTCTACCTCAACAATCACGTCTGGAAGGTGGAGATGAACACCGGCCGCCTCCGCACCATCCGCGGAGCCGTAGCACTCAACACCAAGACCGGTGCCGAGACGAAATTCATCGGTAAGTACTTCGTGGACTGCACCGGCCACGGCACTCTCGGCGCGCTGGCCAACGCCAGCTTCACCATGCTGGAAAAGGGTCACCTCGGCATGAGTAACATGTGGGTGGTCGGTAAGAAAGACGCCCCCCAAACCTGGCCTGAAACTCCCTGGGCTCTTGAGCTCACGGTGGACCAGGACTTCCCCGCTCCCCGCCCGCTCAAGGAAAAGAACTTCCCCAAGAACACGAGCTTCAAGCCCAGCGATCTGCTCCATGGCGAGTGGTTCTGGGAGTCCGGCTTTGACCAGCACCCCATCGAAGGTCTGGAACTCGTCCGCGACTGGAACTTCCGCGCCGTCTTCGGAGCCTTCTCCGCCCTGCGCAAGAGTGATCCCGCCAAGTACGCGAACTTCGGCTTTCAGTGGCTCGCCTACATCGGCGGCACACGTGAGTCCCTGCTCCTCCAGGGTGATGAGATCCTCACTCAGGAAGACATCGTCAGCAAAAAAGAGTTCCCCGACGGCTGCGTGCCCACCACGTGGGATCTGGACCTGCACTACCCGAAAGAGCAGTACATGAAGAAGTATGGCGACAATCCTTTCATCTCCCGCGCGGCCTTCGGCAAAGGAGTGGACCGCCGCAATGGCTATCCGGTTCCCTACCGCTGCTTCTACTCGAAGGACATCGAGAACCTCTTCATGGCGGGCCGCAATATTTCCGTGGACCACAACGCCCTCGGCACCATCCGCGTCATGCGCACCTGCGGCATGATGGGTGAAGTGGTGGGCAAGGCCGCCTACCTCTGCGTGCGCCACGAGACCAGCCCCCGCGGTGTGTATGAGCAGTACCTCGACAACTTGAAGGAGCTCATGCGCCAGCCCGGTGCCATGCGCCGCGACGGCATCGAGTCCGCACTGTACCTTCCCAAAGACGCCGCCAAGCTCCCCGAGCTGGAACAAGACCACATCGCCGTCAATAAGCTCGAAGGCGTGGTGATTGATGACAACGACGCTGAACTGACCGGCAAGTGGGCCGTGGGTGAAGGTCTGAAGCCCTTTGTGAATGAAGGCTACCGCTATGGTGGCGAAGCAGGGGCCTCCGCCCGCTTCGCTTTCAGTGTGAAGGAAAGCGGCAAGTATGAAGTGCGCATGGCCTGGCAGCCTCACCAGAACCGCTCCAAAGCGGTCCCCGTTTCCGTGCTCAGCGCGGATGGCGAGAAGACCTTCAAGGTCGATCAGAGCAAGGCAGCAGAGCTTCCCAAAGGCTTCCACTCGCTGGGCACCTTCAAGTTCAACGCAGGTGAAGAAGCCGCCGTCGTGATTCGCGTGGAAGCAGGCAAAGGCAACGTGCACCTTGATTGCGTGCAGGTGCTCCCTGCAAAATAAGCAGTCCGCGACAACAGCGAGCGATTTGACTTGCAAGGCTGTGGGGAGCGATCCTCACAGCCATTTTTGTGGGCGGAGCAGAGGATCTACTTGTCTCCCGATGCCGAAGGCATCCCAGACATTAGCCAGGGGTCGAGGGAGTAACACGACCGAACACCCCTGGTTGCCCGGTTTTGAATGTTCATCCTGAAGGGATGCCAGAAGAACGCTCCGATGCCCCTGGCACCCTTTCAGGGTACACGGATGATACACGTCATTTCCCCCGAAGTTCTCGTTGGCAAGTCTTGAGCTTTCCCAAGGCAACATAGTTTCAAAAATCCCTCCCCCAAGGACCTGCCACCAACAAAAAACGCCAGCCCCACATGAGGCTGGCGTTTAAGATAGTCAGTTCAGCAGCAGTTGCGACCACTGACCACTGACCGATCACTGAGCCTTCGCCCAGGCGAGTCCATCGGCCACTTTGCCGACGTTGATGAGGGACTCGACCTTCCAGGCCTTGAGGTCGATCGCGGCCACTTGGGCACTGGCATCACAGGACACGTAGGCCTTGGCACCATCTGGGCTGATGAGGATGGCCTGGGGAGCGGCGGGAACTTCCACAGTGCGGGTGATCTTCATCGTCGAGAGATCGACTTCGGCCACCAACCCACGATTGATGATGGCCACCAGGAGCGTCTTGCCGTCGGGCGTAGGTGCGGTGCCATAGCCGTAATCAGGAAGCGCCACAGTGTTCTTGACCTTGTTCGTCGCCGTGTCGATCACCACCAGGAGCGGCTGCACCTGGTCTGCGGTGAAGGCGAGCTTGTCGTCCACAGAAAGAGAGATGCGCTGCGTGCGGGTCGCGGCCTGAATGCTGGTGATAAGCTTCTTCTCTTCCAGATCCATCACCGACACTGTGCCGGAGGCGACATTCGCGGTGTAGCCACGCTTGCCGTCTTTGGAGACCGCAAGCATGTGCGACTCAGGATGGCCCGTTGGAACGGAACCCAGGATCTTGAAGGTCTTGGGGTCAATGATCGACACCGAGTTTTCCAGCTCCGTCGTCACATAGAGGAGGCCGGTCTTTACACAGGTGACTGGGCAGTGAGGGCGCACGCCTTTGCCGTAGTCGATGGTGGCGATGATCTCTCTTTTGGCAATGTCGATCACGCGGATCAACTGACCGTCCGTGCCCGGCTTGCCCACGCCAGAGTTGCCGAAGATCGGCACGAAAGCGTACTTGCCGTCCGAGGAGGTGGAGACTTCATGCCCGGTGATTCCGTCCTCAGGCACCACGGCGACTTGCTTGTTCGTCTGAGGGTCGATGATCGAGAGCGTACGGTCACCTTTGTTGGTGACGACGAGCGTGCCAGCCACGACGGGAGCCACCGTTTCGGCGGGCAGCATCGACGGCAGGGCCAAGGCAAGGCACGCCACACCAAGGGTGGACTGCAGCCAGCGGCGGCGGTTGGGGAGGAAGGAGAAGGAGGAAGGGGACATTGGGGAAGCGAACCGGTGGGAACTCATGGATGAAAGAATGAACTGACAGTAACAGACCGCCAGCAGGGATCTTTCAGAGGCAGGGAGAGACAGAAGACCCGACACAAGTCCCCTGACGAAAAAGGAGGCGGGACTTTCCAGTGCGGCGTGGGAGCAGAGTGGAGAGCTCGTCATGGACAGCCGGACGACTCCCAGTTGCCGCCGCCACGCTTCGGAACTAGCCTTGCATCATGCAAACGCCCGTTGACGTCACCCCAGGCTTCAATCTGCAGCCCCGGCTCCGGGTCTTCTCTGGATCCGACATGGTCTTGGGCTGGGGCAAAATCATGCTGCTCAAACTGGTGCAGGAGCATGGGTCCATTGCAGAAGCCGCCCGCACCATGGACATGTCTTACAATCATGCCTGGAGCCTCATCCGCGTGATGAACAACAGCTTCAAAGAGCCCCTCGTCACCGCCAGCCGCGGTGGCCCCGGCAAGGGTGGAGCTCAAGTGACCGAAACGGGCGTGAAGGTGCTGAAGCTGTACGAAGAGATGGCGGAGGAATGTCTGAAAGCCACCAAGGGCCAGTGGCGCAAACTTCAAAATCTCATGCGCTCAACGGAGAGCGAGTAAGCACTTCCACTCTCCGTCTCATGGCACCCATGAAGAAAATGAATATACTTTCTTTTGGATATCATTGACAAAATATATCCCATGCCGCCTCATGTGGCGAGGGCCGTGTTTCAACACAACGGCTCTCATCCTCTCCCATGAGAAGGCAACTCACCTCAACTCTCCTGTCACCGGCTCTTGCAGGCCTGCTGCTTCTCCCGGCAGCCACTCCGTCCTTCGCCGGCACCCCCGTCGCAGTTCCCCCTCCGGCGGAGAAAAAGCCCGTCAGCGCGGGCCTGCTCAATGACGCCCTCCGCCTGCAAAACCCGGCCTTCAACGCCTGGGACATCGGTGGCCAGTTCCGCTTCCGCTATGAAGTGAAGGATGATGCAGGCGTCAGCGCCAGCCAGGACTTCATCAGCCGCGGTGTGGACAATGACAATGACTACTTCCTCTTCCGGGAAAAGCTGCACATCGGCTGGCAGGCGGATTCCTGGTTCAAGATCTATGTGGAAGGCCGTGGCGCTCAAGCGGAGTCCGATGACCGCGAGCCCAGCCCCGAACAGGACGTGTGGGACCTCCATCAGGCCTATGTTCAGATTGGCGACCCCAAACTCTTCCCTCTGACGCTGAAGGCAGGCCGCCAGGAGATGACCTACGGCGATCAGCGCTTCATCGGCGTGGGCGACTGGAGCAACACCGGGCGCAGCTTTGACGCCGTCCTGCTCCGCTACTCCATCAGCAGCACCAGCTGGATTGATGTCTTCAGCGGTCGCGTGGTCATTCCCCGCGATGATTATTTCAACGAATCCAACGAGTACGACCAGTTCTCCGGCATCTACGCCTCCACCCAGGCCCTCTGGACCGGCGTGGAGACCCAGGCGTTTTTCCTCGCCCGCAATGTAGAGGCCAAGTCGCCCAACGCTATCGCCCCTGGCATCGGCGGACCTGGCGA
>JBGGMQ010000959.1:0-3462 GCA_041287975.1 Verrucomicrobium sp.
TAAAAGGGGAAACATCCGAGCGAAATCCTCCATCCCTGCCAACCCAGGAATAGACACTGATCGCCACGCTCTGATTCACCCCAAGGTCCACACCATCGACTTTCAATGCAAACGAGGCACTGAGGGGAGCGTGGGTTTTCCTGACAATCTGCCCGCTCCATTCCGAAGGCCCTTGAGAACTTCTGGCCCGGATCTGGTACACATAGTCCGTATTCGGAGTCAGCCCAGTATCTGAGAAACGAGTTGCCGAGTGCGGCAGTGAACGCATCACCCACTCTGCTGGAGCCAATTTAGGCCACCGTTTCAAGTCGTATCCACTGGCGGTCGAAGTGGAAGGAGCCCAGGACAAATTGATCTGTGTCGTGGAGACTGGCTGCACGTCGAAGGCACCTGGCACAGCCGGCACGCTCCCAGTCGTGGCATTGGAAATGTCCAGATGCGCCTCCTTGCTGAAGGATGTAAGCCCATTCAGAGTAGCTATTGCCCGGTACAGTGTGCCGTTCATTTCCGATGTCACCGGCCCCACGACAAGGGTTGAAGAAGCCTCAGGGCGGTTTCGCCATGAGCCACGAGGGGGCTTCTCCTGCCATTGCAGGTGAAGTCCGGATGGTGAAGAAAGAGTATCACCCCCTTTTACGACTTCGATGGTAAAACTCGCACTGGACCCCAAATTCAAGAAGGAATTTTCTGGTTGCCTAATGAATGAAGGCGCCAAAAAATACATGCTTCGCTTCCACCCGATCTCGGTGAAATCCGAGTCCGGCTTCAACAACCCTGCACGGATACTGCCATTTGCCGAGTCGATAGTATCTCTGTAAAAATCCATGGGGCCACTATGCGAGCCGTAAAACGTCTGCCATCGTACATTACGTTGAATGTCCCCACTTCTCCAATCGAAGTCACCAAAGGTAGCATTGGGAGCAATACTTTCAAACGAGTCCGAGGGATCGGGCGCATAGTAATTCTCCAGCAGAAAAAGCGTCTCTTCAGGCAACACTTTCAACATTCCCATAAATCCGTCCGTCAACACCTGGTCAGGGATATCGGCGTGCACCTCTCTTCCCGGAACAAAAGGATCCAAGAGGGTTATCTGGACCATTATGTTTGATCCGTTCATTAGTTGAGATGTTGCGGCAAGTGGAAACCAGGCCCCGGCGCTGTAAGCTATGATGTGCAGATGAGTCACATTGGGGTAGTCGGTGAGAATCCGGTTTGCAAAGTCCATCCCATGTTGATAGGCACTTACGGCAGCTTCTGAAGCATTGATAAAACCCTGCACCCCAAATGGATATTCCCAAACTGGGCCTGTATGGGAATCTTCAAACCAATTGTACTGAATCAGACCCCAATCCGAGCCTGTAATATTTGCCGTCATGGCATCTTTCAAGTTGAGCATTGTACCGGAATCTCCATTCCAGCCATGCACTAGAACAATCAGCTTGGCAATGTCCTTGCCCAGTTCCTGTGATTGCCCTCCATCTGGATCTATCAGCTCATTCCTCAGAATCGACGGTGGATTGATCGCATGAGAAATTGCGCACAGTGCGATTCCCCAGATCACGATGGCAACGGCAATCGACTTCATAGGTTCAATTTTGAAGTTGGCGACAAGGAGCAAGCGCGAATGACAGGGGGATCCTTGTATTGCTCCGCCATTACTTTGCTCTACGCCATTGTCAACTTTTTGCACACACGATATCCGAATGCCCAAAATCTCCTTCCCAAACGTGTCCCCCCAGGCAGCGTCCGTTTTACGATGTCGCTTCGCCCGCGAAACTCCTCTCATCCAGACCTTGGGCAAATGACTGGCAACATACTTTTACCAGCTAGGACCTCTGAATGGCGACGTTTCCACTGAGCACCCTTCATTTCCTCACGCTCTATGAAACTGAAAATGCACCGTTCCCGCCCCCGTCTCGGCGCTCTTTTTCCTGTCCTTGGCACGTCGCTTCTCGCGGCAGCAAGCTGCCTTGCCGCAGCCGCTGACGCCAGCAGTCCCACCACTCCTCAAGGTATCGTGATCGATGATGATGCCGCGCTCTACAAAGGCGACTGGATGCGCAGCACCAAGCAAACCGCGGTGTACGGCCCGGCGTATCGACATGACAATCACAACCCCGCGGGCGGATGCGAGGCCTCCTTCACACCGAAGCTTGCCGACGCTGGCGAATACGAAGTGCGGCTCTTGTTCGTGCCCACGAGCAACCGCTCCACGCGCACCAAGGTGACACTGGAGACGGCTGATGGCGTCAAAGAAGTGACGGTGGATCAACGCCAGCCCTTGCTGGACAAAAGCGGTGTGCCACGGTCCCTGGGTGTGTACCGCTTTGACCCCAAAGCCGCGAAGTCTGCCACGGTGACGGTGACCAACGAAGGCGCTGACGGCTTCGTGGTGGTGGATGCGGTGCAGTTCATCCCGGTGGCGCTGGCTCTCCAGGAACGCGCTGGCAAGGTGCCCTCAGGCTGGAAGGATGCGAACGTGGCGAAAGCGGAGCCGGAGAAAGCTCCCACCACGGGAAATGCAGGCAGGACCTCACTCGCCCAGGCGGAGGATGCCCATGCGCTGGCCGCCGCCAAAGCCGCAGCCGCCCAAGCAGCGCTCTCCCCTCTGGCAAAGACCACTGCTCCACGCAAATCCCCTCTCACGCCAGACAATGCCCCCATCCGGGTGGCCACCCCGGCGAGCCCCGCGCAGGTTCAAGGAGTTACCTACGATGTCGTCGTGGTGGGCGGCACAGGCAGCGGCGTGGCCTGCGCCGTGCGGGCGGCACGGGAAGGCTGCCGCGTGCTCCTGGTACAGCACAACGAGCACATCGGCGGTATGATGACCAACGGCCTCATGCAGTGGGATGCCCTCTACGGCGGACCACGCGCCCCGCTTTTCACCGAGCTGCTGGGCAACATCGAGCGGCACTACATCGAGCACTTTGGCAAGGATTCACCGGACCACCAGACGGTGCGGTACACGCATGAGCACTACCCCATCAGCTGGGGGGAGCCGCATGTGATTGAGCGTGAGTTCAATAAGCTGGTGGCCGCGGAGAAGAATGTGACGCTGCTGCTCTCCCACTACCCGGTGGGAGTGGACCGCCAGGGCAGCACGATCCGCAGCGTCACGCTGCGCCGCTACGGAGCCCAGGAGCAGATCACCGTGCAGGCAGCCACCTTTGTGGATGCCACATATGAGGGGGACCTCTTTGCCCTGGCCAAGGTGCCCTATCGTGTGGGACGCGAAGCCCGGGAGGAGTACAACGAGCCGCATGCCGGCAAGGCCTTCGTCAACATCGACCACAGCGGCCCTGCCACGGTCTCGCAGGAGCGGCTGAACATCCGCACCTACAGCTCCCGCCAGGGTACCGTGGACCCCAGCAGCCCCTTCACCGCAGACGGCGCGGTTCAAGCGTACAACTACCGCTTCTGTGTGACGAAGGACCCGGACAACCGGGTGCTGCCCACTGCTCC
>JBGGMQ010000960.1:0-7120 GCA_041287975.1 Verrucomicrobium sp.
CCGCGGTCAAGGACAGAATACCGGATCAAACTTCGCCGCGCCCATCACTCTCACCGGAACGGGCAGCTACCGTCGTCTTTCTGTGAATGAGTTTACCAACCACGTCCTGGTGGAAGACCATGATTTTGTGATTAATGGCACGAGTGGCAACAAGATTGCGGTGGGCAACGACTCCACACCGACTGGAGACGACATTTTCGAGTTCAACGGGGACATCTCGTTGTTGAGCGACCTTTTGATCGCGTCAGAAATGCAGATCAATCCAGCCTCTTCAGGCCTGCGCACTTCTTACTCCCGCTTCAACGGGGCATTCTCGGGATCGAGGAACCTTTCAACATCCGTCGCCATTGGGACAGCTGCAGATCAACGCCGCGGGGTGTTCGAGTTCAATGGTGTCAACACCGGTTGGACGGGCTCTCTCACCGTCGGCAATGCTGGCAACGATGTGAACAAGCTTCATGTGGTGAGAATCGGGAATGCCCAGGGCATCGGTGCTGCCAACAATGTCATCCTGCGGCACAACAGCACGTTCCAAGTGGGTGGGCTGGGCGTGAAGGTGGGCAATTTGTCAACGACAGGAGCGGCGGGTGCCACATCCACCGAGGTGATCGAGAATGCCTCCCATGTGGCCGGCACCCTCACGGTGACCCAGACCGTGGACGCCAGCTGGGATGCCTATTTTCGTGATGGCACGCCTGTGGGCACACTCTATGAGACCGAGGACGCGGATCCTGCCGCGAGTCTCTCCATTGTGAAGGCAGGTGCTGCCACAGCCACGTTGACCTTGGACAATGCTTATACTGGGAGCACGACGGTGCAGAGTGGCACGCTTCAGGTGGGTTCCGGTGGCTCCAAGACAGCCCGAGCTGTGGGCGACACAGGCACGGGCTCTACCACCACTGTCCTGAGCGTAAATTCGGGAGCCACGGTGGCGGGTACAGGGACGATCGTCGGCATTCGCGACACCGTCACCCCAGCCAACACCACCACCCATGTGCTGCAAGGGACTCTGCGTCCGGGGGACGTGCAGGGGAGCGCGGTGACACCGGGTGATTTCACCAACTTGGGGACGCTGGCGGTGAAGGGAAATCTGGATGCACGGGGCGGTACTTTTGCCTTCCAGATGGGGGGCGCAAGCATGCGCGTAGACACGGCTTTCGCCGCTCTGGAAGTGGGGTCTTCCACCTACAACTCCTACCTGACCACCAATGTGGGTACCTGGGATGAATCCGCCACTGCCGCCAATCGTTTTGACCACGATTTCCTCGATATCGATGGCCAGCTTCTGCTCAATGGGGAGTCGTCCTTCGTTGCCACCTTTACAACAGGTTACAATCCAGTCGCGGGCACCATCATTGACCTGATGGATTGGGCGGGGGTGCTGGGCGGCACCGGCTTTGATGTTGGCCAGAACTTCCGATCCGGTGGAGCGGGTGGAGGGGATCTGTACTTGCCGACTCTGGCGAATCCCACGTTGTACTATGACGTCTCACAGTTCGCGACAAACGGGATCATCCTGGTGGTAACGCCCGAGCCTGGGCGGACGTTGCTTTTGTTGATTGGAATGTTTGGGGTGGTTTGGACAAGACGTAGAAGGAATTGATTCGACTCGACTGCAATTCGAGCGTGTCTTGACGAGCGATCAGGGGCGGTGGACCGTTGCCGCCCATGTTCAAGCGAGGCGAAGTGTATGAGAACCCGGTGACGGGCGAGCGGGCCGTTGTTCGAATCGGAACGGCGGAGTCCAACGGAGCCCGCTTGGTGTCAGACCTCTATTTGAGAGCAGGAGCCCGTGTGCCTGCGCCGCACTATCACCCGAACATTCATGAGCGATTCACCGTCGTGAAGGGGCAGCTGGGATACACCCTCGCGGGCCAGCAGGGGATCGCTGGTCCAGGTCAGACTTTGGATGTGCCGCCTGGCGTGATCCATGACTGGTGGAACGCGGGCGACACGCAAGCGCAGGTGCTGGTGGACATCTCGCCGGCGGATCGTTTTGAGGCCGCCATTCGGCACGTGTTCTTTTTCGCTCAAGACGGCAAGACCGATGACAAAGGGATGCCGGGTCTGTTGCAGCTCTCGGTGTTCGCCACGGAGTTCGATGACGTGATTCGCTTCACGAAGCCTCCGCGAATCTTGCAAAGGACGCTGTTTTGGTTGCTTGCTCCCATCGCTCGTTGGCGTGGGTATCGAGGAAGTTACGCAGAGTATTTGACGCGACCTGCCAGCGCGATGGTCCAGTTGGGAGACGATTAGATCTCAGCGGCGGGAGGTGCCGTGGGAAGCTGGCGGGGATGGGTCATGTTTTCCGGTTTCAGGAGTTCATCCAGCTCCACGCGGGTGAGCCAGCCTTTTTGCAGGACGAGTTCATAGACGCTGCCGCCGGTGAGGAGGGCCTCTTTGGCAATCGCCACAGACCGCTCATAGCCCAGGACGGGATTGAGTGCCGTGGCAAGGCCGATGGAGTTTTGCACATAGGCCAGGCAGCGCTCTTCGTTGGCCTCGATCCCAGAAATGCAGCGGCTGGCGAGGATGATGGCTCCGTTGCGCAGCAGCGTGAGGCCAAAGAGGACGTCAAAGGCGATGACGGGCTCGGCCATGTTGAGCTCCAGTTCACTGGCCTCGGCGGCCATGGACACCGTCATGTCGAAGCCGATGATCTGGTAGCAGATCTGGTTCACCGCCTCCAGGATGACAGGGTTCACCTTGCCCGGCATGATGGAGGAGCCGGGCTGCATGGCGGGCAGGCGTATTTCATAGAGCCCACTGCGGGGGCCGGAGGAGAGCCAGCGCAGGTCGTTGCAGATCTTCGAGAGCTGCACGGCTGCTGATTTCATGGCGCCACTCAGCATGGAGAACTCACCCGAGTCCTGGGTGGCCTCGACGAGGTTTTCCGCCAGTTGCACGGGCAGTCCGCTCACGGCGGCGAGATGCCGGGTGCATGACTCAGAGTACCCGGGCGGGCTGTTGATTCCCGTGCCGATGGCGGTGGCCCCCATGTTCACGTACAGGAGGTCGGAAGCGGCACGGTCCAGATGCCGCAACCCATCGCCAATCATTACGGCATAGGCACCGAACTCCTGACCGAGCGTCATGGGTACGGCATCCTGGTTCTCAGTGCGTCCCATTTTGAGGACGTGGCCGAACTGCACGGACTTGTCTTGAAGGGCCGTGCGGAGGTCTCTCAGGGCGGAGAGGGTGTCCCGCACTGTCAGGTAAATGCCCAACTTTACCGCAGTAGGGTAAACGTCATTCGTGGACTGTGAGCAGTTCACGTGATCGTTGGGGTGGCAAAACTGGTACTGCCCCCGGTCATGGCCCATGAGCTCCAAAGCCCGGTTGGCAATGACCTCGTTGGCATTCATGTTGGTGGAGGTGCCGGCACCCCCTTGGAACATGTCCACCACGAACTGATGGTGCAGTTTGCCGTCGATGATCTCATCACAGGCTGCAACGATGGCTTGGGAACGCTCGGATTTCAGGACTCCGAGTTCCTGATTCGCCAGAGCGGCCGCTTTTTTCACATAAGCGAGCGCCACAATGAAATGGCGGAAGTGGTGAAGCTTGATGCCCGACAGCGGGCAGTTCTCCACAGCGCGCAGTGTCTGGATGCCGTAGTACGCCGCGGCAGGGATGTCGCGTTCCCCCAGAAGATCGTGTTCCCGCCGGAATCCTCCCAGGCGGGGCGCATTGGCATTGAGCAGAGCAAGCCGCCGGTTGGACTCGCGAAGGCGACGGCCAATCTGGCTGGCCACATTCCCGCAGATGCGATAGAAAAGTTCTGGCTGGCCGTTTCGCAGGTCCTGAATTCTGGCGAGGGAGAGTTGCCAGACTTTTGCCTCCGTCCGCGTCATGGCCGTGGTAGCATGAGGAAGCTCATCGAACAGGATGCTCTCGCTCAAGAGACTGCCTTCTGAAGCGGTGGCCAGATGAACAAATGCCCCGTTCAAACCGTGGCTCAGCTCTACGTCACCCTCTAGAACCACGCCAAACCAGAGGCGGGGCGTGGATTCATAGAACAGATGGTCTCCAGGCTTGTAGTCACGCTCCTCGCCCATGGCGAGCACGCCCTCCAGTTCCGCGATGGTGACGCCCATGCGAGTTGCCGCGTCTGCTATTCTGGAACCGGTGAGTTTCATGGGAACGTGAGTTAAGAGTTAGGAGTCAAGAGGTGCGGACAAAAAGGCCTGGCGGGTGAGGTAGCCCTGGTGGTTCAATCGAGCCTGCATCGGAGAGGTGGGGGCGGCGCACCTAACTCCTAACTTTTAACATCTAACTCCTCATTTCACTCACCCTCCAAACGGAACCGCTGCCACCCCAGTGGCTCCAGGACGGGTGACGAAAAGGCGGCCCGAAAGCTCCTCACCCTGTTTCTTCCCGGTGGTGATGTACAGATCACCAAGGTCGTCGCCTCCGAAAGCGCAGGCAGTGACCTCAATGCAAGGGAGTGTGATTTCTGCTTCGACGTTGCCGGATTTGGGATCAAAGCAACGTACGGCGGCACCGTGACAGAAGGCCACCCAGATCCGGTCTTCGCTGTCGACGGCCATGCCATCCGGGGAGGCGTTCCACTGGCTTGTGTTGACGGCGATGCGCTCATTGCAGATACCACCCGTGGCAATGTCGTAGTCGAAGGCGATCACATTGCGCCGGGGGGAGTCGATGTAGTACATCGTGCTTTGGTCCCTGGTCCACACGATGCCATTGGAAACGGTGACCGGACCAAACTTGTACTCGATGGTGAGGTCCTTTTGCAGACAGTAAAGAGCCGCCTTGGGGGCCTTGACGTCGGTAGGCATCGTGCCCGCCCAGAAGCGTCCTGCGGGGTCACATTTACCGTCGTTAAACCGGTTGTGAGGCAGGTGCGGTTCGGGGTCGACGATCAATGTGGTGGCCCCCGTGGCCTCGTCCAGGAAGGAGATGCCCTTGTCGCCGCCGTAGACCAGGCCGCCTTGGGCGCGGGTTACGACTGTGCCAACGCGTTCACCCACATCCCAGATCTTCTCCTGGCCTGTCTTGGGATCAAAACGGAGGATCTTGTGCGCCTCAATGTCCACGTAGAGGAGGGAATCACGGTCCCAGAGAGGGCCTTCGCCCCAGGTGGAAGTGTAGTTGCCAACGGTTTCAGGTGTGGGAATCGACATTGCGTCCCCGTTAGCACGGGTCGCGGGAAATCTACAGAATTTTAGTGCCGGAATTCATCCCGAAAAGCTGGTGCCGCGGGGGATTCTTCGGGGGCCCCATGCTCCGAAACCGCTGGCTTGTGGACTTGAAGGTTACAGGTAATATGATTTTTGCATTTTGCGCCTGAAAAAATCAAATCGGGCAATTCAGATCCTGTCGCGACGTCGGTTTGCGGGGACTTGCCGATGCCAAAGCCGTGGAGGAGTTGCTACGTTTTACCTTATGCGGCGCACCCGTGTAGGTGAGGACTCACCCTTTAGCCCATGGGGGGATTCTCTCCCATCACGGGCGGTAGATGCTTTTTCCTCACTTCCGGAATAGTGTGGAGGACGAGAATTGAAATGGTGGCAAAGAGCCCGCTCAAAACCGTCAGCACGTGAAAGCTCCCGCTTAGGGTGTAAACCCAGCCACCGAGCGAGACTGAGCCCAGAAGACTGATCATCTGAAAGAAGGCAAGCATGGCCTGATAGGTGGGACGATTCACAAAAGGGCAAAGCTCCGCGCTGAAGGTAAGGTCGCCGACCTTGTCCACGAACAGCCCAAATCCCCAGATGAAATAAAGGGCCAGAAATGCCGTGAAGGTGTTCAGAAAGGGCAGCACCAGACAGATTCCAAGGCAGAGGCAGCGGGAGAGCAGCATCAGGACCTTGCCTCCGTGGCGATTGCCCAACCACCCTGCAAAGCCATTGCCGAAAAGGGCACCGATCATGCTGGCCAGCATCAGGTGGCCCATCGCAGCTTGCGGTCGGTCCGTCACTCCCAGGACATGGATCCCCATGAACCCTGCTAGCATGAGATAGCCCATCCCCGTGAACCGCGCTACGACGAGGCGGATCAGCAAGGGCTGAGATTTCAGCATGGCAGGGAGGGCGCTGAGGTAGCGACCGTACCGAAACGGAGGTCGCGGCGTCGACACGGCGGAAGCTGTCGGCTGTTCGCGAATGCAGAGCTGTGAAGTCAGCGAAAGGGCCAGAAAACCAAAGCAAATGAGGTGGAGCAGGGCATAGCCCTCAGCACCGGGGCGGTGGGTGAAGACCCAGTGGATGACGGGTCCTGCGGCGAGACCAATCGTTCCTTGGATCAGGTATCGAGTGGCCCAACCAGAGGCGCGCAGTTCCTGGGGTATCAGCCGGGTGACCCACTCCATCCAGGCATTGACTCCCACGCCACCGACGACTCCGGAGATGACTGGGGTCAACACCACCAGTGTCAGGATGGCGGCGGAGGCCTGGGGAGCCAGCAGGATCACCAGACCGGTAAGCAAGTACGGGAGCCGTTGCAGGATGCCGAAGAAGACGACAAATGGCTTGAGTCGGTGCAGACGCTCCACCATCGGCGCGACAAAGACTCCCGGCAGGGCATAGGCTGCGGGGAGCAGCACCGGCATGAGGGCGATGAGCTGATTGCTCCCACCTAGGGATTTCACCATCGTGGGCAGCACGGTTTCCGGCCCCAAAAAGGCCGTGCCTGCCATGTAGAGCCCCCCTTCCAGACAGTGCATCCAGAAGTTCCGCCGCAGGTACGGCTGGGAGCTCAGATCCTTCACGGGAGCAATTGGCGACGGGGGATCAACCTTCGAGATACAGGATGCGGCCGCACTGCTCGCAGTAGGTGATGCTTTCGTCCTGTCGTAGTGCGTTGAGAGTTCCGGAGACGACCTTCACGTGGCATCCCTTGCAGGCACCTGCCTCCAGCATGACTACCGCGGCATCGCCTTTGCTCTTCAAGAGGCGCTCGTAGGATGCCAGGGCATCGGGTTCGATGGGGGCGAGCAAATCCACTCGCTCCTTCTTGAGCTCCTGAAGTCGGACTTCGATGGCCTTGGCGCGTTCACCCAGTTCGGTGACCTCTTCTTCCACGCTGGCTTTGGTCTCGGCCAGTAATTTCTGGGCGGAGACCAGCCCCGGCTTCACTTTCTCAAGTTGCTCCATCAGCT
>JBGGMQ010000961.1:0-6045 GCA_041287975.1 Verrucomicrobium sp.
CGCCGCTGATCACCACTTTGCCATCGCCCGCATAGGTGACAGGGCTGTCCTTCGTGCCGCCGTCCTGGGGCTCAAAGACAACGGGCTGGGAAATGGGGTAAGTCCCTGCGGCGATCTTCACGGTCACAGGCTCGCTCTTCCCTTTCCCTTCACCCGTGCGCCAGGCCCGCACAGCATCGCGGGCCGCCTCCAGGCTCTTGACGGGTCCGTCTGGACTCACCTGAACCTCATAGGCAGGCAAGTTCAGGCTGATCATGGAAATGGCAAAGACAGCGGCGAAGAGTCTCATGGGAAGGCAACTTGGGCCAAGGTTTGCTCCAGTACAACTGCGGACACCTCTTTGGCCAAGACCGGACCAATTCACGAAATCGTCACCACATCCCACTTCTGCCTCTTGCTCTCCAGATGATGATTTGCGGACTCAACATGGCACGCCTGAGGCTGCCTTGGGGCCACACTCTCTTATGGACTCGCCCAACATTCTCGTCATCAACTGCGGCAGTTCATCGCTGAAGTTTGCCGTCATCTGGCCTGTTTCTGGCAAGGTCCTGAGCCACGGTCTGGCCGAACGACTGGGCACGCCAGAGGCGCGGCTTGTCTGGACGGCCTTGGGCGGGGAGAAACACACCACGGTGCTGCCCCGTGCGGATCATGGCAGGGCGCTGGATGCGATCCTGGACCAGCTCACCGGAGTGGAAATCGGGGCTGTAGGTCACCGCGTCGTGCACGGGGGTGAGCAGTTTTCCGACAGCGTGCGGATTGATGACCGAACCCTGGCGGCCATCGAGGCGTGCAATGAACTGGCTCCGCTGCACAATCCCGCCAATGTCACAGGCATCCGTGCTGCCATGGCGCGCTTCCCGCACTTGCCCCACGTGGCCGTGTTTGACACGGCCTTTCACCAGACCATGCCTTCGCAGGCATTTCTGTACGGCATCCCCTACGCGCTCTATGAAGAGCACCGCATCCGGCGCTACGGCTTTCACGGCACCAGTCACCGGTACATGGTGGGCGAAGCGGCCACCCGACTGGGACGCCTGCCCACGGAGCTCCAGCTTGTCACGGCCCATCTGGGAAATGGCTGCAGCGCCTGCGCCGTGAAGCACGGCCAGAGCGTGGACACGACCATGGGCTTCACGCCTCTGGAGGGCCTCGTCATGGGGACACGCAGTGGCGATGTGGACCCCAATCTTCATCAATTTCTCGCCGAACACACCGGCCGCACCCTTGCGGAAATCACAGACATGCTCAACCGCCAGAGCGGCCTCCTGGGCATCTCGGGCTTGAGCAACGACATGCGCACCCTGGTCGCGGCGGCTGAGCAGGGTGACACCCGGGCCTCGCTGGCGATTGAAGTCTTTTGCTACCGGCTGGCCAAGTCGATCCTGGGACTGTGCGCCGGCTTGGACCGGCTGGATGCCCTGGTCTTCACTGGCGGCATCGGGGAGAACTCAACCCCGGTCCGCGCCCGGACACTCGCCCACCTGGGCATTCTGGGCGCAGAGCTGGACCCCACGCTGAACCAGAGCCCAGGGTCGACCAGTACCGGAGCCATCACCACTGCCAAATCCCGGCTGCTGATTCTCGTCGTCCCCACCAATGAAGAACTGGTCATCGCCCGTGAAGCCGACCGCCTCCGCCTGGATCACTCCTAGAACCCCACCCTGTCACTTTCCTCGATGCCTCACACACTCTATCTCGCCCCCAGCGGCAGCGGTGCCGGACTCACCAGCCTGGCTCTGGGCCTGGTGCGCTCTCTGGACAATCACGGGGTCAAGGTCGCCTTTTGCAAACCCATCGGACAACCCTCGGGACAAGACAAGGGGCCGGAACGCTCCACCCACTTCGTCCGCGAAGCCACCCACCTGCGGCCCGCGCCACCCATCCCCATCGACCAGGCGGAGCGGCTCATCGCCACAGGCCGCATGGACGAGCTGCTGGAGCAGGTCATTGGAAACTACCATACCTCCGCGAAGGACGCCGATGTCGTCATCGTGGAGGGCCTCGTGCACAGCTCAGAGACCCCTCAGGCGGATGAGCTCAACCTGCAACTGGTTCGCACTCTCAGTGCGGAGGTGATCCTGGCAGGATCCCTGGGGGACCTTTCCTTTGAGGAGTTCGAAGCCCGCATGGAGTACACGGCCAAGCAGCACGGTGACGCCGTGGTGGGCTGCATCGTCAATCGCGTGCCCGATGCCGAGAACGCCTCGCTCCAGGAACTGGTGCAGCGTCTCTCTGCCCACAGCAGGCTCGCTCATCGCAATGGCTTTCGCATCATCGGTGCCGTGCCGGAGAACGCAGATCTGGCCTCCTGCCGCACGGTCGATGTCGCACGCTACCTGAATGCCACCATCCTGCATGAAGGCGAACTCCACACGCGCCGCGTGCGACGCTACACGATGCTCGCCCGCACCGTGCCGAACATGCTGGAGTCCTTTGTACCAGGAGCCATCCTCATCACTCCATCGGATCGCAGCGATGTCATCGTCGCCGCCTGCATGGCCACCTTGAATGACGTGCCCATCGCCGGGTTGCTCCTCACGGGCGAAATGGAAGTGCCTCCCGGCATCTTTGAGTTGTGCCGTGCCGGTCTGGCCACGGGGCTGCCCATTCTCCAGGTGCCCTCCAACAGCTGGCACACCGCCACCAATCTCACCCGGATGAGCCCTGAGGTGCCGGTGGATGACATCGAGCGCGTGCAGCAGAGCATGGACTTCGTCGCCCGCTACATCGACAGCGCCTGGATCGCCGCTCACGCGGCCATCCCCGTGGAGGCCCGCATGTCCCCTGCCGCCTTCTGCTTCCGCCTAACGGAGCGCGCCCGTCTCGCTGGCAAGCGGATCATCCTGCCCGAAGGAAACGAACCTCGAACCATCCGCGCGGCCGCCCTCTGTGCTCAACGCGGCATCGCCCGCTGTGTCCTCGTTGGCAACCCGGATGAAATTCATCGCGTCGCCCGCGGCCAGGAAGTGGAGCTGCCTCCCCAGGTGGAAATTCTGGATCCAGCGGCCCTCCGTCAAAACTACATTGGCCCCTTGGTGGAAATGAGAAAGAGCAAGGGTCTCACGGCGGAAACAGCGGCCGAGCTTCTCGAAGACAACGTCTGGCTGGGCACCGTCATGCTGGCGCTGGGTGAGGTCGACGGACTCGTCTCGGGCGCTGTCCACTCCACGGCCAACACCATCCGCCCCGCACTGCAGATCATCAAGACCCGTCCGGGGGCGAAGGTAGTCTCCTCGATCTTCTTCATGTGCCTGCCGGACCAGGTGCTTGTTTACGGAGACTGCGCCGTGAACCCGGATCCCGATGCTGAGACGCTGGCGGACATCGCCATCCAGAGTGCTGACTCTGCGGCCACCTTTGGCCTCCCCGTGCGAGTGGCTATGATCAGCTACTCCACCGGGGAATCCGGCACCGGGGTGGATGTGGACAAGGTGCGTGAAGCCACCCGGCTCGCTCATCAGAAGCGGCCTGACATCGTGCTGGACGGCCCGCTGCAATACGATGCCGCCGCGGTGGCGGAAGTGGCTGCCAGCAAGGCGCCCAACAGCCCAGTGGCGGGCAATGCCACGGTCTTCGTCTTCCCAGACCTCAACACAGGCAACACCACCTACAAGGCGGTGCAGCGCAGTGCCAGTGTGGTGAGCATCGGCCCCATGCTGCAGGGCATGCGCCGCCCCGTGAATGACCTTTCGCGAGGTGCCCTCGTCGAGGACATCGTTTACACCATCGCGCTCACTGCCATCCAGGCAGGTCAGCCCGCGACATGATCCATCAAATCAGTCGTGGGTCCACCGGGAAGTCCACGGGCCCATCCACCATGATGTGCCGGAAGTCGGGGTGCCCGGGATTCAGGAGATAATTCCGCTCACCCGGCACAATGACACTCGGCAGCCCCAGAACGGCGGACTTGCCGCTGTTGGCCCATACGTCGCCAAACTTCTGCGCCGTCACGGGTGGAGGGGAGTCTCGCCAGCCCGGGGGCAGTTGACCCACCTCGATGTCGAGGATGAGATCCGCAGGGATCTTCAGGCGGAACGCGACCAGGTGGAAGGTCACTGCCGGGTTCACGTGCACGAGGTTTTCTAGCAGCGCCAGCGACTGCGACGCGCTTGTGTAAACGACGCGGATGCCCCGCGAATTCCAACGTCCTCCGGCAATGGCTGCCCCCTCGCCGGAGAACGCGGTCCCGGCGTGCTTCGCTTTGCAGATGCGCCAGGCTTCAACCACGTCTGCCATCACGCGTACACTCCGTACTCAATGCGACTGAGAAGGTCATCCACCTCCCGGGCGCCGACTTCCGTCCGGGCATATTCCAGAGGGATGGCGCCCCCCAAGCCAGTTTGCGGGCAGGTGAGCCAGAGACGGGCTTGGTCTTCCGACTCCAGCACCTCCACGGCTTTGGACATGAGGCGAGCAAACCTGACGATCCGGTCGGATTCCTCTGGGATGAGCCTCCCCTGCACCCGCCGCCGGTTCAGGGTGGCCTTGGCCATGCCGAGAATGCCGGCCAGCCTTTCCAGACTGACGCCGAAGCTCTCCTGCAAGGCGACCAGCTCCTGAAAAGGCAGACCTTTTTCAATGGCGGAGATGAGTTCTCCCGAAGTCATGTTCCCCGGAAAGCGGGTTTTTACCCGGTAGTTGGCGACGAAGTCAGACACGACGAGGCCCGCTTTTGACGGCTCTGTAGCATACTCTTTACCTTCAATTTCTCGCTTCATTTGATACTATCAATACACTCATTTGATCCAATTTCAAGTATTTTTCCCATTTTTCTCAAAAATGGTAGGTGAGCCGGAAGCGGAAGGTGCGAGGTTCGGTGGGATGGAGGTGGATGTCGTCGTATCCGTCAGCGCGCTCGCCAGGCAGGCGGCTGGTGTAGTCGTATTCGATGTCGTTGTCTTCCCGGTCGAAGAGGTTCAGGCACTCGACGGCGGCTTCCCAGTTTTTCTTCCGGTACCCGATCCCGGCATTGACGATGAAGCTTGCCTTTCCTTTGACGCTGTTGTCTTCGATCAAGGGTCGACGTTCAAACGCCCGGGCACGCAAGGTGCCAAAGAAGCCTTCGTCGCCCTCGTGGGCACCCAAGGTCATACCGCCGCTGAACATGAACGGGATGCTGTCGGGAATGTAGTCCTCATTGCCGGAGTCGGTGAACCGGGCATGCGTGATGGCAAATTCGGCATCCAGGCTGAACCAGCGGGTGGGCCGCCAGTAGTTGGCAAACTCAATGCCATAGCGGCGCGATCCGGGACCGGCCTCATTGGCCCCGGCATCGCCGATGTAGACCAGCTCACTGTCGCTCTCCAGCCAGAACAGAGCCAGCGTGCTGGTGAGGTGCGGCACCACTTGTGTGCGAATGCCAAACTCTGCCCCCATGGTGCGCACCAGCGGATCCACCTTCGGCACACGGTCACCGCTGTTGGGGTCGACCACGGTGTTCACCCCGCGGGCATCATTGCTGTGGAAGCCCATGCCATAGTTCAGATAAAGCTCGGTGTCATGCCAGGGGCCAAAGATGGCGCTGAACTTGGGGCTGACGATGCCGTCCCACTCGGCCCCCTCATTGGCTGCCAGGCTGCTGGTGGCCGTGTCAAAGTAGAAGAGGTCGCCTCGGAGGCCGGTGATGGTTCGGAACCAGCTGGTCCAGCGGACGGTCTTTTCCCCATAGAGGCTGAAGCTGCTCTCGCGGACCTCGTCTTCACGCACGGTGAGGAAGCGCTTTTCGCTGCTTGTCCGGTAGAGGCCGATGGGATCGATGAAATCGTGCCGGGTCTGGAAGCCCAGGGTGTACTCGGCGGCGTTGCCGAGGAACTCACGATTCTGCCAGGTGCGGGACAGGTTCCCACCCACGATCCAGCGTTTCTCCTTCTGCTCAAACTGGTCGCCCTGTTCCGGGTATTCGAGGAAATAAGTGAAGTTGGAGAACAGGTCCAGGTCGTAGTAGATGCCGTACACGTTGCCTTTGGTCACCACATCCCCGTCGGTGGTCTGCCAGGCGACGTTCAAGCTGTAGCGCTGGGATTCCCCACCGGTGGTCGGGTC
>JBGGMQ010000962.1:0-4071 GCA_041287975.1 Verrucomicrobium sp.
CACGGGGGTTCACCACTTGCTGCCAGGACGGTGGATCATCCAGGCCGCTGGTGCCGATCTCACCGGGCACCCCGTAGTGGAACAGCTTCCCGACTCGCGCTGTGAAGAAGCCTGCATTTTTGAAGAGCTGGGGGAGCGTGACGGTATCGGGGATTTTGTCCCGGAAATGGGGGTGGGCATTGGGCTCGTCTGTATCAGCTTTGCGTCCGGGATTGGTCAAGACTCCCGTGACAACCGGTTTGCGTCCGGTAAGAAAAGACGAGCGGCTTGGGCTGCAGAGCGGATACTGGCAGTAGGCCGTTTCGAAACGGACCCCTTGCTTTGCCAGACGGTCAATGTTCGGAGACTTTACCAGTGGATGCCCGTATGAGCCGAGTGCCGTGCAGAGGTCGTCGGCAAAGATGAGGAGCACATTGCGAGGCTTCTCCGCCGCCGGAGCGAGGGCGGCGTTAAGGCCAAAGATGCAGGCAAACACGACAGGGAACTTCATCCTGGGGTGAACGGGAAAACTCAGACCTTCTTGCGAGAGTGTTCGGAGTATCCGTGCCGGAGTTTGCACTTGCGTGTGTCGATATTGTTACTCTATGGTCACACCTCTCGCTTCAGACAGTCTCATCACTCAACATCCACCCTCTTAAACTCATGTTCATCGCAGGACTCGTACTTCTTGGCATCGGATTTCTCATCGGCCTCATTTATGGCATTCAACTGCTCATCCAGGCATTTCAGACATCGGTGCTTTGGGGCTTGGGCTTTCTCTTCGTACCTTTCGTGAATCTGATCTTTGTCATTATGCACTGGCCGCGGGCCAAGAGCCCCTTCTTGAAGTCGTTGATTTCCATTCCATTCACGGTGGGGGGCATGGCTCTCCTCTTCATGTCGCCAGAGTTTCAGGAGATGCTCGCGAAGCAGGGAGCCGTGCAATAGGCTCCAAGTCTGCGTGGGGCAGAAAGCGCTCCCACTCTGACCGCCCTGGCAGCCTTGATTGCTGCTGGCGGCGGTCTTTTTATGTGTCACCGCATCAAGGCTTGGGAAGCTCGCACCTCTTCACACACTCCTTAGTCCTTTCTGGAACTGATGGCGGCTCATCGTATTTTGATGTTGATTGGACGTGATGAAGACGCTCCCTCATCCCGTCAGACTGGAGACCGACAGACTTGTGCTGCGCCAGTGGCAGGATTCTGACATCGAACCCTATGCCGCTCTCAACGCAGACGCACGGGTGATGGAGCATTTCCCCGCACCCCTGACCCGGGAGGCGAGTGATGCCATGGCGCTGAAGTGCCAGAAGCTGATTGAAGAGCGTGGGTGGGGATTGTGGGCCGTAGAGCTTCGTGAATCAGGCCAGTTCATCGGCCATGTGGGTTTGCATGTCCCCTTTTGGCCCCTGCCATTTTCACCCTGTGTGGAGATCGGCTGGCGCCTGGCGTTCTCCGCCTGGGGCAGGGGGCTCGCCACCGAGGCGGCCCGCGCCGCCCTGCGGGTGGGTTTTGAGGAGGCAGGTTTGCAGGAGATTGTTTCCTTTACCGCTTTGAGCAATGTCCGCTCCCAGGCGGTGATGGAGAGGCTGGGAATGAAGCGGGCGCCGGCGAACTTTGCGCATCCAGCCCTGCCGCCAGACAGTCCTTTGCTGGAGCACTGTCTTTACCGCCTCCGTGTGGAAGACTGGCGGGCGTCGCTTGACTGACGTTGGCAGTGCCGCAAGGTGACCTTGCTCGCTTTCACTAATATCAATTCAATAGACCGCATCCTATGGAGCCAACTTCCCTGCTTCCTGACGTTCTCAAGGCGGTGGCCATGAGCAGTCTGAACATTCTCGTGTGTCTGGCCGGCTGCATCGTGGTGATGGTGCGCTGGAGATCTTTGCGAAGTGCCGCTGTCCCGGCGTTTTTGGGGCTCGGGCTGTTCTTGCTTCTTTCGGTAGTTTCGCCGGCTCTCTGGACGGTGCTTCCGCGGGTGATGGCGGAAAAGGGCGTCACGGACATGGGCGTGATTCTCAAGATTGTTGGCGTCGTTCAGTCGGCCCTCTGGTCTGTGGCCTTGGGACTGGTTGTTCTGGGCGTCGTGCTTGGGAGGAACCAACCGCCGACGCTGCCGAAATAGCAAGGATAGGCGGTCTGAAGTGGAGTAGAGGGCGCGAAGAGAAAATCAGTCAGTCGTGCCGAGCCGCCTTGTTGAACCCCCTTTTGGGGTTCGAGGAATAGAGCTTTTTTGAGCCGGGGTGGCGGCTCGCAAGCCAGCTTTGCCTTGGGCTGTGCTGTTGCACGCCTTTGGCGTCTGCGGAGATGAGGTCGACCCATTCACTCCCAGTTATTACCTCGCTGCTCCTCCAGCCATCGTTATTCCCCACTCCCGGCAACTTTCTCATCCACGTGCTGCATAAATCGGTGCAAAAAGTCCAGGTAGCTGCGGGAGCCTGGTTCGCTGGTCGCACGAATGGTGGAGGAGTCTTTGACAGCCTTCATGGCATCTTGCCATATTCCTCGTGTGATCACGGATGAAGGTTTGGTTCCTTCAGTGGGAGCGGACTGCCCAGGAAACAGACACAGGCTGAGCAGCCTCCTTTCCAATCCAGCTTGCAGGGCTTCTTTAGGATTCTTCATATCCCAAGGCTGCTTGGACGGTTTCCCTTTGACGATGTTCGTGGCCCTGACCATGGCTGACCGGACGAGGGAGTCTGTGAGAGTGATGCCCTGGCCGGCATCTGCAGCAAGGATGCAACGCTCGACAAGATTGATGGGTACCGCATAGGCGGGATCACGCATGAAGTCACTCATGCCACATGCCTATCTCAAACTTTCTGGGTCTGCCAGTCCTTCCACTTCAAAAAGCACGCACCATGCAGACCACCATGATGAGGACGGGAGAAGACATTCAGACACGAAAAAGGGGAGCGGTTGCCCGCTCCCCTTCGGAAATAAGGTGACTTATGTCCCGGTCAGAATCAGAACGGAAGCTTCACACCAAGGCGAACGATGGTGTAGTCTTCGTCGCCGTCATCAGCTGCGAAGTGATAAGCGCCGTCAGCGAAGATGCCGAGGTTGTTGAGGCTTTCGAAGCGAGCTTCGATACCTGCGCCAGCAAAGTAGTTGGCTTTGCTATCGGAGTTCACGCTGTAGCCACCGCCTGCAAGCACATAGGGAGCAATGCACAGGGAGGTGATGGGGTAGCGAAGAACAAGAGCGGCGTCGAATTCATGGTGCTCGCTGTTGGTAGCGAAGATGCCATAGCTGCCCTGCACACCGATGTACGGCGTGAAGAAGTACTCCGCGAGAACGCCGCCACCAAGGACGTCGTCTTCGGATTCGCCATCGGGGAGATAGCCACCAGCATAGGCACCAACTGCGAAGCCAGGAGCGAAAGCCTCACAACCGGTCGGCACGGGAGCCATCGGCTGAACTGCTTTGCCACCCTTGCCAGAGTAGGACACGGGACCCGCGAACACGCTGGAAGCGAGAGCGAGCGTCATCAAGAATGAAGCGATTTTTTTCATGGTCGGTTGAGTTTGATTGCGCGGCCATAATACTTACCAACCGCAAACGGGCAACACAAAAAATACAAAATTTAAGAAAACCAAAGTAATTGGAAGACCCATACATCCAGGGATGTGGTCAAATACGAACCAAAACTTCCGGTTTTTTTAAATTAATCGTTCAAGACAAGGCGGATTTCCCCGCTCTTCACCTGAAGGTCCTTGATGCCTGCTGCGAAACTTTTTAGAAAAGTGGAGTCGTGCTCACTCATCTTTTTTGTGTCGAGCATATTCATGCCCTTAATATTTCCGAGCCAGGAATTAGGCAAAGAAATGCCGCCAACGCTGATATCTGCCAGGCTGAGGGCCAGATGACGGTCCGTATCGAGGTGGGTGTTGACTGCCACTTTCACCCGGACGGTGCGACCGCCCAGCATGGGCACTTCGGGGTCGACGGGGGTGATAATCTGGGCTGCGATGCCGCCGTTGTGGATGCTGACCTTGATGGTTTCCCCCAGACCTTGTTGCTCAAGGTAGCCATTGATCTCACGTTCATTCAGAACCAGCGTCTTGGCCGGGTCGGATACGGGGGCTGATGC
>JBGGMQ010000963.1:0-11044 GCA_041287975.1 Verrucomicrobium sp.
CACCCGAATGGGAAAAGCCAAGGGCACATCAATCTTAACTGAAGGAAGGGCGCCGCTTGCTCAGGGTGCATATTCGTGTTTTTTTAACTTTCGGTTATATGAACGCAAAAATTAAATTACGCAAGGTTTTTTCTTTACCGAGACAAAACCATGGGAAGAGTTGGCTGCTCCGTTCAACGGCCTCCACAGCATAGTGAAAAAGTCCACCACCCGTGCTTTGCGTGATGCTCAAGAATCTACAGTGCCATCAGACCCGTGCCATATAGGGGCACGAGAGGACGTTCCCGACCCCGGATGGATGCCCGAATACCGAGGCGTGATCTTCGACGGCAGGTGCGAGCGTCTGCCGTCTTTGATGTGGGGCTTTCGTGTTCCAAGGTTAGAGGAAATAGGATCGGCATCCGCACCTGACGTATTGAATCGCGAATACCCAAGATAGCCTCGCTTAAGGCTCGGCCAACCCAGGGCTGGGGTATTTATCCCTTTCAGGTATCCTGGAAATTGGGAGTGTTGAGCACTGAGTGCAGAGTGCTCGCCCGTGCCTTTCTTATGCGTATTCCCTCTCGGCGCGTTCGATGGCCTCACTGACGTCGGACCATTCCGAATAGGCCTTTGCCAGGGCCTTCTCAACGGTGGAGAAGCGGCTGGTTGTTTCCACGACATCACCTGCATCGCTGCCGAAGCCTTCGCTGTTCATTTTCTTGGTCAGGGCGACTTTCTCCTGCTCGAAGCCGGCGATCTGCTCCTCCACCTTCTCCAGCTTTTCCTGGAGAGGTTTCAGGATTTGAGTGCGCTGCTGGCGCTTCTGGGCTTCGAGGCGGCGGCGCTCCTTGGCGTTGTTGTCAATGATCTCCGCGGGGCGGGGTGCCGCCTTGGCCACGAGGGTGGGGATGTTGACCGGGGCGCTGGCATTGCCGGAAGCGGCAAGGCGGGCTTTTTCCTCGGCTTTCTTGTCGAGGTAATAACTGAGGTTGCCGTGGTAGAGCCGGGGGGATTCACCCACGCGGAACTCCAGGGTCTTGGTAACAACCGGATCCAGGAAATCGCGGTTGTGGGAGACGATGGCGTAGCTGCCGCTGTAGTCGAGCAGGGCCTGCTGGAGGACGGCCTGCGAACGCATGTCGAGGTGGTTGGTCGGTTCGTCCAGCACCAGGAAGTTCGAGGGCGTGAGCAGCATGTTGGCCAGGGCCAGACGGCCGCGCTCACCACCGCTGAGGACTTTGACGCGCTTGAACACGTCATCCCCGCGGAAAAGGAAGCAACCGAGCAGGGTGCGAAGCTGGGCCTCGGACATGCCTTTGGCGGATTTTTCGATTGTCTCCAGCACGGTGCGGGTGCCGTCCAGGGCATCCGCGTGGTCCTGGGAATAGTAGCCGACCCGGACGTTGTGGCCGAGTTCCTTGGTGCCACCGGTGGCCTTTTCCACCCCGGCGAGGATCTTGCTGAAGGTGGTCTTGCCCGCGCCGTTGACGCCGACGATGGCGAGGCGGTCGCCCTTGTTGATCTCGAAGTCGAAGGGCTTCAGGACATAACGCACGCCGTCGTAGCTCTTGGCGACGCCTTCCAGGCGCATGACGTTGTGACCACTGGCGGGAGGCTGGGGGAATTTGAAACCGATCTGGGACTCCTCATCCTCCAGCTCGATGCGCTCCACCTTGTCGAGGGCCTTGATGCGGCTCTGCACCATGGAGGCCTTGTTGGCCTGGGCACGGAAGCGGTCGATGAACTGCTGGGTCTTGGCGATTTCGCGGTCCTGGTTCTTCTTGGCGCGCTCAAGCTGCTCGCGGCGGGCGGCGCTCTCACGGACGAAGAAGGAGTAGTTGCCCTGGTAGAGGGCGGCGCGGGCACCGGGCTCGAAGGCCAGGGTGCGGTTGGTGAGGTTGTCGAGGAGCCTCTTGTCGTGGCTGATGAGGATGATCGCGCCGGGGTAGTTCTTGAGGTACTCCTCCAGCCAGACCACCGTTTCGATGTCCAGGTGGTTGGTCGGTTCATCCAGAAGGAGGACGCTGGGCTCGGCGAGGAGGAGCTTGGCCAGGGCAATGCGCATCTGCCAGCCGCCGCTGAACTCGTCGGTGAGGCGTTCGAGGTCCTTGTGCGAGAAACCGAGGCCCATGAGCACCCGCTCGATGCGGGGCTTCATTTTGGAGAGGTCGTGGTGCTCCAGGCGGATCTGCAGGTCGCCGAAAACCTCCAGGGCGTCGATGTACTCGCTGGAGGAGGTGTCGTAGGTGCCGAGCGCTTCGCTGGCTTCGTCAAACTGGCGCTGGAGCTCCATGGCGTCCTCAAACGCCGTTTCCGCCTCCGCCATGAGGGTGCGGCCCTTCACCTCGACCCCTTCCTGGGGGAGGTAGCCGACGGTGACCGTCTTGGCCCGGATGATTTTACCTTCGTCCTGTTGCTCGAGGCCCGCGATGATTTTCATCAGCGTGGACTTGCCCGCCCCGTTGGGGCCAGCCAGGGAAAAGCGCTCCCCAGCCCGGATGGTGAAGTTCAATTCTCCAAACAAACGGCGGGGGCCATAAGAGATACCAAGATTTTCTGCTGCGAGCATGGGAGAGCACCCATGCCATGGGCGGGAGGGGGATGCAAAAGGTCTAAGGTCATTTTTCGCGGGGGGGAGGCGGGGGGCAGGGGTGGGAGGGCGTGGGGATTGACCACAGAGACGCAGAGGCACAGAGACTGCTTTGGGAGGGAAGGTGGGAGGCTGCAGGCGAGTGCAAAGCGGCTGGGGTGACTGAGGTGATGCCCCTCTGGGACGGTCAATCTGTCTCGCGGACTGAGGCGGGGGAACCCCCTGCTCACCCGCGGGATTACAAATCCCGCCTCCTTGGTTGCTTAGCGCTTCGCTCCCACGAGCACTCCGTTGACACCGACATGACCATGACCGTTTTTCCGGCCGAAGGAGAACACCGCTTCCTCCAACTGGGTCTGCAAGGTCTTGAGGACCTCTTTGTCGGTGACCTTCTGCTCGGCTTTGTCCTGAATGTAGATGGCATCCAGAGCGACGCCTTTTTCCGTGTTGATGCGGGCGTGGCAGATGTTCAAACCGAGCTTACCGATGGCCATGAAGATCTCATAGAGCAGACCGATGCGGTCCAGCGCCTGAATCTCGATGACATTGTACTCTGAGGTGAGGTCATTGTTGATGTAGACACGCTGAGGCACTTCTGCGGCAACATCTTCCAGTCCTTTGAGCGAGCGGCGGTTCTCCGCAATGGCCTGGCTGAAGTCGAACACACCTGCTTCGAAGGCGCCCTCGACGCTGGTCTTCACCCGCGCCTTGGTACGGTCATTGGTCACAGGCGTGAAGTCTGTGCGGCAGACGCGGAAGACGTCCAGCACCACGTCATCGCTGCGCTGGTAAAGGTCCGCACTGAGAATGTTGATGTTCTGGGCGGCCAGGGCGCCGGCGATACGGGCCAGCAACAGATGCCGGTCCCAGCAAACCACGATGACCTCACTGCAGCCCTGCTCGGGATGCTCCACCCAGGTGAGGGTGGGCAGCAGACTGTCGTCCGTCGCCCCTTTGGCAACCTTCTGGAAGAAATCCCGGAAAGCGCCTATGTGAAACGCAATGGTGTCTGGACTGCGGAAATTGAAATAACTCCGCGGCATGTGCTGGAAATGCGCCGCAATTTCCCGTTCGTAGTAGGTGTCCAGCTTCTTGCGCACCTCCCCCTGCAGTTCCTCCAGCGGGGCGGTGATGCTGCTGATGAAGTCCGAGGGATCATTGAGATACCGCACCGTGTTGTGATACAGGTGGGTGATGAGGCTTTCCTTCCAGGAGTTCCAGCTCTTGTCACTGGTGCCCTTGGAATCCGAGAGGGTCATGATCAGCAGTGCATCCAGGTTCTGCTTGTTGCGCATGATCGTGGCAAACTCAGACACGACCTTGGGATCATCCAGGTTCTTGGTGGTGGCCGTCCGGTAGAGGGTCAGGTGATGGTCCACCAGGAACATGAGCAACCGCCGGCGGGAGCCTTTGATCTGGAGACGGCGACACACCCGGTTGGCCAGTTCCGCACTGGCATCCGTGTGGGTGCTGGTGTTCTGCGCCCGGCCCGAGTCATGCAGGATCAGCGCGAGATACAGGATGAAGGGCTCCTGCATCTCACGGAAGAGTTTCTGGTAAAACTCGGTGCCTTTCTGCGGGGTGCCTGCCAGCTCGTCCAGCATGTCGATCGTGCGCAGGGTGTGCTCATCCGCGGTGTAGCGGTGGAAAAACTCATGCTGCACGAGACAGGTCAATGCGCCGAACTCCGGCATGTACCGGCCCAGGAAACCGACCCGGTGCATCTGGCGGAGCACACGGGCGACGTCGCCTTTCTGGCTCAGGATGGCCTCAAAGCTCTCCCGCACCGCCTTGTTGTAGCGGAAGGTGATGTTGATGAGCGACCAGCTCTGCTGGACCAGATGAAACAACTCCGGGCTCAGGCGCAGATGGCGCAGCTGGGTGTGCACAAACAACCGCATGAGGCGGGGCGGATCCTCAATAAAGATCTTGGGATGCTCTGCGTAGAGGCGCTCGTTCTTGGAGATGAAGCCGTCGAACTTCTCCACTTTGGGCACGGACTTGCGCAGCAGACGGGCCACGAGGCTTGGTTTCTCGTTTTCCACCGCCTGGAGGTGGTAGCGGTCCATCAGCTCATTGCTGCGGTGCAGCATGTTGCTGCTGTGCATGTAGTAGTCCCGCATGAAAACCTCGATGCGGTTCAGGATCTTCTTCTGCCGGTAGCCCAAGTTCGTGGCGACGATGCCCTGGAGGCGCAGCGTAAGGACATCACTCTCGCGCTTCTCGATGTAGTGCATCTCCGTTCTCACCCGCAGGATGAAGTCATAGGCCCGCTCCATGTCCTTCAATGAGCTGGCGGGGAACTCCTCCCGCTTCACAATTTCCCGCAGGTCGATGGTACGGAACTTGGCGTAAGACATCCAGAGCGCGTTGTGATAGTCGCGCAAACCTCCGCAGCCATTTTTGACATTCGGCTCCTGGACCGAAGCGGTTTCCTCATGCTTCGCGTGACGTTCGGCCAGATCTTTCTGGCGCATCATCAGGAATTCCAGGTCGCGACCGTCCATGCATTCCTTGTCATAGCGGCTTTCCAGCTCCGCAAAAGGAGCATCCTCGCCTGCGACGAGGCGGGCCTCGATGAGGGCGGTCTTCACCTGGTTGTCGCTGTTGGCCTGCTTGATGGTCTCGCCCACGCTGCGGGTCGAGGAATCGCCCACTTTGAAGCCGCTGTCCCAGAGCATGGTCAGCAGTGAGGAGACGAGCTGCGCCAGCCCGGGGGGAGATTGGGCACTGTTCCCAGCCAGCAGGAAGAGCACATCGACATCGCTGCCAGGGTTCATCTGACGGCGACCGTAGCCGCCGGTCGCCACGAGGCTGATCTTGGTCTTGGCAAGGAGTTCTGGTGGAGCTGCCAGTAGCATCTCATGCCAGAGGTGCTTCAGCACGGCATCAATAAGGTCTGACCGCATCCGGCAGATTTCCACACCCCCACCACCTGCACGGTGCAGCATGCGGAGCCGGGCCTCCTCCACCTTGCGGAAGCGCTTGAAGACTCGAAGCACCTCCGATTGGGTCCGGGATTTGCCAGTGGTATTGGCGAGGGCTTCCCGGGCGCGGGTGGAGAGCTTCTTGATCAGCTGGGGCATCGGTCAGGTGGAGAATGGGAAAAATAGATACGCTGCTAAAGGGAAGGAAAGAGGAAGGGGGCGGCAGGTGGCAATGAATTTCCGCTCAGAAGGTGAGAATCGACTTCACCGGGCCGAAGCGCTCGACCTTTTCGCGGCCTTTGAGGAAAGCCAGCTCGATGAAGAACAGGGAGCCCAGCACATTCGCACCCAGTGCGGTCATGAGTTCCAAGGCAGCACCCGCCGTTCCACCAGTGGCGAGCAAATCGTCTGCCAGTACGACGTTTTCTCCCGGCAGGAGGGCATCCTCATGCATCTCCAGGGAGGAAGTGCCGTACTCGAGCGCGTAGTCCACCGTCTTCGTCCGCCAAGGCAGCTTGCCCCGCTTCCTCGCCGGGACAAAGCCGCAGCCAAGGCGGGCCGCGAGCATGGCTCCGAAGATGAAGCCACGGGCATCGATGCCCACCACCTTGTCCACCTTCCAGTCGCCGACGGCCTGCACCATGGATTCCACGGCCAGTTTCAGCAGCTCGGCGTCTGCCAGCACCGGGGTGATGTCCTTGAAAAGGACCCCGGCCTGAGGGAAGTCCGGCACGTCGCGAATGGCAGTGTAGAGGCGTTGGATGGGGTCGTTGTTCATCAGAGTTCCGAGTGGGCGGGCCAAAGTGCATGCGCGAGGGCGCAGGGCAAGTACGTAAGATAAGAGAGCGAGGCGCACACTCCGGGCCTACCCGTCCCTGGAATGTGTGCCCCGCTCTCGACATTCCCCGCTCTCTGGTCCACATTTGCCATCCCATGGAACTCAGCCGTCTGCTGCTTTTGCTCTCCACTGTCGCCTTCGTGGCGGGGGTGCTGCACGCGATCGCTGCCCTCCGGGCAGGGCGCTGGCAGGAGACGAAGTGGCAGTTCCTCCCCATGGGAGTCGGGTTCGTCTTCCAGTGCGCCTTCCTTTATTTGCGGGGCCAGATGCATGCCCGCTGCCCGCTCACGAGCCAGTTCGAGGTGTTTATTTTCATCGGCTGGTGCATCGTCCTGCTCTATTTCCTGGTCGGAGCCACCTACCGCCTCTCTTTGTTAGGGCTCTTCACGGCCCCCCTGATTGCCATATTACAAACCCTGGCGCTCTTCATGCCGGACAATCCGGCGGCGGTGAAGCGGGTGCACATGAGCGTGTGGGAGCATCTGCACGCCCCACTGGCGATGATCGCCTACGCAGCCTTCGCCCTGGCCTGCATCACAGGGGTGATGTTCCTTTTGCAGGATCATCTGCTGAAAAAGCACCGCATTCACGCCCTGTTCCGCCAGCTCCCGCCCATCCACCACCTCTCCCGGGCCATCATGCGCATGGTGGCGCTGGGCGTCCTCCTGCTGGCGGTGGCGATGATGTCCACCTTCAAGATTCACCTGCCCATCAGCTCTGTGAAGATGACGGTGTCCTGGAGCATCCTGGTGCTCTACACCCTGATCCTGCTGCTCATGTGGCGGCACACCCTCTCTGCCCGGCACACGGCCTGGCTCTCCGTTTTGGGTTTCTGTGTACCCTTCTTTTCCCTCTGGGTCGTTATCGGTCGATAGCCGCCAGTTCCCACGACGTTCTTTTTCTCCCCCGCCGCTTCCCCTCCCCTCCCCTCCTGCTTCTCTGCCTCGGTCTCAACCATCGCACGACTCCCATCGAGTTGCGCGAGAGGCTGGCCTTTGCCGAGAGCAAGCAGCCTGAGGCCGCCCGCCAGATCCAGAGCCTCCCGGGTTTTGAGGAAAGCACGGTCATCTCCACCTGCAATCGCGTGGAGCTTTTCACCTCCTGCAATCATGACAATCCCGAGCAGGGGCTGGCCGTGCTGCACGAGTACTTGGTGAATCACTTCCAGCTCACGGGTGCCCAGCGGGATGCGCTCACGTGCTACAAGCTCAGCCACACCGATGCCGCGCGGCATCTCTTCCGGGTGGTGAGCGGCCTGGACTCCATGGTGCTGGGTGAGACCGAGATCTTCGGTCAGGTAAAGACCGCCTACGATGTGGCCCTGAAAGCGGGTGCCACGGGGCGCACGCTCAACAAGCTCTTCCAGCGGGCCTTCAGCGTGGGCAAACAGGTGCGTAATGGCACCAACATCCAACGCGGCTCCACCTCCGTGGGCAGCGTGGCGGTGGATCTGGCGGAGAAGATTTTCGACCTGCGCCAGTGCCGGGTGCTTCTGATCGGTGCTGGCGAAATGAGTCGCACCTGCGCCCAGAGCCTGCTCTCCCGCGGGGCGAAGAGCATCTTCATCTCCAACCGGTCCTATGACCGGGCGGTGGAACTTGCCAAGGAAATGGGCGGCCAGGCGTTGAGGTTCGACGAGTGGGAGGGAGCGCTGCACGATGCCGACATCATCATCAGCAGCACCAGTGCCCCCCATTTCGTGGTGAAGCCTGAGCTCATCGATCCCGTGATGTGCAAGCGCCACGGGCACTCGCTGCTCATCATTGACATCGCCGTGCCCCGGGATGTGGACCCCCGCGTCAATGAGATCCCGGAAGTGTACCTCTATGATGTGGACGCCCTCCAGGCCATTGCGGATGAAGGCCGCCGCGAACGCGAGCGGGCGCTGATGCTCTGCGAGGAAATCATCGAAGAGCAGTTGCGCAAATTTAGCTATCAAGAAGATTCCGCCCCCGGGGCTGCCCCTGTGCCGTCTGCGGACGAGAGCACGGTCACCTCTCTCACGCCCCGCAACTCCTAACCTGACTCCGAACCCTTGGCCTCTCTGAACACCGACCTCATCCGCCTGGGCACCCGCGGCAGTGAACTCGCCCTCCGCCAGGCGGAGATGGTAGAAGCCGCCCTGCACGCCGCTCACCCCTATCTCAAAGTGGAACGGAAAGTCATCGCCACCACAGGCGACAAGCGACCCGATCTGCGCTTCTCCGAATTCACGGATGGCGACCGTCTGGACAAGGGCATCTTCACGAAGGAACTCGAAATCGCCCTCGCCAGCGGCGAGATCGACATCGCCGTGCACAGCTTGAAGGATGTGCCGACCGTGTTGGACGAGAAGTTCTTCATCGCCGCGGTCCTGCCCCGCGCCCCGATTGAGGACGTGCTGATTTCCCGCGAAGGCTATACTTTGGAGACCCTTCCCGTGGGGGCCAAGGTGGGCACCAGCAGCGTCCGGCGGATCCGCCAGTTGCAGTGGTTGAAACCCGGTGTGGAGTGCGTGGAGATTCGCGGAAACGTGCCCACCCGGATCCGCAAAGTGTTCGCCCCCTCAGATCTGGACGCCATCCTGCTGGCCCGTGCAGGATTGGAGCGGCTTTCGCTGCTGGACGGTGCACATGTCGTCGTCGACGGCCAGCCTCTGCATGCCGTCATTCTTTCCTGTGATGAGTTCCTGCCGGCCGCAGGTCAGGGAGCCATCGGAATTGAGGCGCGCATCGACGATGCCCGCACGCTTGAGTTTCTTGGGGCAATCAACCACGAGGAAACCTTTGCCCGCATCACGGCTGAGCGGGAGTTCCTGCACCTGCTCAAGGCTGGCTGCCAGACGCCTATTGGTGCCCACACCGTGATGGCCAATGGCATCCTGCAGATGAAGGTGCGCGTGTTCGACGAGACCGATGCGACCCGCCCGCCCAAGGAAATCACTTCCACCGAGCCTTATCATTCGCCCAAGGCGCTCGCGGCAGAGCTGGTCGGTCTTGTTTCCGCCCTCTAGCCCGCGTTTCCGTTTTTCACTTCCCGCTCTTTTTATTTCATCGATCATGGCAGCTCCCAAGTCCTCCTCCTCCGGCATTTGTTACCTTGTGGGGGCTGGCCCCGGCGATCCAGGCCTCCTCACCCTTCGGGGCAAGGAGTGCATCGAACTCGCCGACGTGGTGGTGTATGACTACCTGAGCAACGTCGAGTTCCTCCGCTATGCGAAGCCCGATGCCGAAAAGATCTACGTGGGCAAGAAGGCCAAGGATCACACCCTCTCCCAAGAGGACATCAACAAGCTCATTGTAGAAAAAGCCCGGGCGGGCAAAGTCGTGACCCGCTTGAAAGGCGGCGATCCCGTGCTCTTTGGACGCGGTGCCGAGGAGGCTGGCGAACTGGTGGACGCGGGCATCGCCTTCGAGATCGTGCCCGGCATCACCTCTGCGATCGCCGGCCCTGCCTATGCAGGCATTCCTGTCACGCACCGGTCGCACTGCTCGCAGTTGACCATCTTCACGGGTCACGAAGACCCGACCAAACCCGAAAGTTCGCTGAACTACGCAAAGATCGCCCAGGCGGACGGCACCAAGGTCATGCTGATGGGTGTGGAGCGGATCGAGGAGATCACAAGCAAGCTCATCGAGCACGGAGCCAGTGCCTCGACTCCGATTGCCCTCACCCGCTGGGCCACGACCGGCCGCCAGAGGACCGTGGAAGGCACGCTGGAAACCATCGCCGGGATTGTGAAGGATGCCGGGTTCAAGGCTCCTGCTGTCTGCGTGATCGGCACCGTGGTGCTGGAGCGCGACAAGCTGAACTGGTTTGAGAACCGCCCCCTCTTTGGCAAACGGATCGTGGTGACCCGCACACGCCAGCAGGCTGGCGGGCTGAGCAAGCAACTCAGTCAACTGGGTGCAAACGTCCTGGAGATCCCCACCATCAAGATCGAGCCACCGAAGGATCTGAAAGCCTTTGGCCAGCTGGTCATGGATTCCCACACCTATGACTGGATCATCTTCACCAGCCCGAATGGTGTGGACCGGTTCTTTGAAATGTTCTACAAGCTCTACGATGATGCCCGCAGCATCGGCGGGGCCAAGATTGCCGCCATCGGGCCTGGCACGGCTGAGCGCATCAAGTCCTTCCACCTTGCCGTGGATCTGATTCCAGAGAAGTTCGTGGCGGAAGGCCTTGTCGAGGCGTTCAAGGAACAGACGGTGGAGAATCAGACCGTGCTGTGGGTCAAAGCTGAGAACACCCGCGAGGTGCTGGGCAACCAGCTCGTGGGCTTGGGTGCCATCATGGATGAAGCCATCGCCTACCGCACCGTGCCGGAGGATCCTGACCACGAGTCCATCACCCAGTTTAAAGAAGAAGGCGCGGACGTGATCACCTTCACCAGCAGCTCCACGGTGGAGCATTTCCTAGAACTCAAACTGCCCCTGCCGGAAAACATCAAGGTCGCCAGCATCGGCCCGATCACCTCCGACACATTGAAGAAGCACGGTGTGAGGATCGACATTGAGGCGAAGGAACACAGCATCCCCGGCCTGGTGAAGGCGATTGAACGGCACTTCGCCTGACAGCTGACGCCGGATCCTCGATGACTCCAGCCTTTACTGCGCTGCAGCCCCGCCGGCTAACCGCGGCGCTGGCCGGGCACGCACTGGGTACGGAGATCCAGGTGCACCGCACCCTGGCCTCCACCAGCGACCACGTACGCGATCTGGGGCT
>JBGGMQ010000964.1:0-3171 GCA_041287975.1 Verrucomicrobium sp.
GCGACTTTGGGATTGAGTTCGAGGTTTTCACGGGCCCAGTCCAGGGAGGGGCGGGAGGCATCCACGTGTACGACCTCAGCTCCCGCAGCGGCAGCCACCACCGATGCAATGCCAGTGTAGCCAAAGAGGTTCAGGATCTTGGGTTTGGTCCCTGGGGTGGACTTGCCCATGCCCTTGAGCTGCTGTTGCAACCATGACCACTGCGGCATCATTTCGGGAAAGGCTCCGACGTGGCGGGAGCCCGGCGTGAGGCGCAGCCGCACTTGCAGGTCATTCAGGGGCAGTGTCCACATTTGCTCCTTGCCACCCACGGTGACACCCGTCTTGGGGTCGAGCTGGTTCTCAGCCTTGCGCCATTCTGCGGGGCTCAGTGTGGGCTTCCACCAAGCTTTGGGCTCATCCCGTTGAATGATGTGTTGTCCCCATTTTTCCAGTTTGCGCCCTGACCCCGTGTCCAGCAACTCATAGGCGGGCCACTGGGCAGGAAGGAGCTGATGGGTCGGAATCTTCATGGGCAGGAAAGGGGGCCGGAGATCCGGCGGGCAGGAAAATGGGTGATCAGCAGACGCCTGAAGGCCGGGTTGTCAATCAGGGAAGTTTCATGGATGAATGCTTGTCTTGTGGAAGTCCGGCGAAAACACGCAAAGATAGCGCCCGGATGAAGCTCCTCGTCACCGCAGACTTGCACTACAACCTGAAGCAGTTTGACTGGCTGTTGAGGCAGGCGGCGGATGTCGATCTCATGGTGCTCGCGGGGGACTTCCTGGACATTGGCTCCTATGTGAGCCAGGACGTGCAGAGCCAGGTGGTGGAGAAGTACTTCCAAAAGCTCAAGGCCCGGACCCGCGTGCTGGCCTCCTCAGGCAATCACGATATAGACCGTCCGGAACCCGGCGCCCCATACTCGGCGCAGTGGGTGCAGGAACTCCGGGAGTCCGGCATCGAGGTGGACGGAGACACCATAGAAGCGGGCGATGTGACCATCTCCATCTGCCCGTGGGCTATGCATGACTCCCAGAGATTGCGCACTCTGGCCCAACTGCGTGAGGCGGCACCCAAGCGGAAGAAGCTCTGGATCTGGGTGCACCATGCACCTCCAGATCACACGCCTGTGAGCTGGACAGGGAAGCAGTTCTTTGGCGAGGCGTCGCTGAACGACTGGATCGATGAGTTAAAACCCGATCTCGTCTTTTGCGGGCATGTCCATCAGGCACCCTTTCACATGGGAGGGTCCTGGCATACTCAGATGCACAAGACGGTCGCCTTCAATGCGGGTTATGAAATGACCGTAGTCCCGCCGCATTTGCGAGTGGATCTGGTCACCCGGCAGATCGACTGGTTCAGCAGCGAAGGATCGGAGAGTTGCGAGTTTTGAGCCCGATCTAGGAACGCGGCTGCGGCGTCGTTCCGTCTTTGGGCCAGGCTTTGGGCTGATGATGCATGAGTGCATCCAGCACGTCCCCAATCATGCCCAAGTGCCCGTCTTGATCCTGGAACTGGTGCTTGATGTCCACGAGATACCGGTTCAAGGCATCAATGCGGCGGGCGAGCACCTTGCAGAGTTGCAGAGCCGCATCCGGATTTTCCCTGAGGTGAGCCTTGGGATCGGGCAGCACGTAGAATGTGGAGGGCTCCGTGGTGCGAACCGTGGCGGTATGGGGCACGTCCAGCAAAAGGGAAAGCTCACCAAAGAGGGAGCCCGGCTCGCGGGATCGTGCGACGCGGACGTCGTCTTTGAGGACTTCTACCGCTCCCTCAATCAACACAAGCAGAAGGCCGTGCTGGTCGCCTTGCGCCATCAAGACCTCACCGGCGGGATAGAATCGTGATTCGAGATGCTGAAAGGGCTCAAGAACGGGATTCACGAGCGGCAGAGTAATGCCGCACGGGCAAATCTCATCCGAAAAATGCGGAATGCCTTCTGATTTCTTGGGACACCATCCGTTGTCATGAGGTGACGTTCCCAATTTCCTGTTCTCAAGGCTGGCTGGTCACGGTGGCACCGCTTTTGGCAATCATGAGGAACTGCTTTTCCTCGGGCAGCATCACGGTTTCTTCCGGGATTTTGTTCGCCAACGAACGGGCCTGATCTCCGTACCCAGCCGTCTGCATAATCCCACAAAGTACGGACCCCTGACCGACGGAGAGTTCGCCCAAGTCGATCTTCTGCAACGATTCGGCGGCGAGCTTAGGATTGGCCATCCGGGTCTGGCCGAGGGCGACGATCAGCTTCCGCATGGAGTCGTTGGGGCGCTCGGAGAGCAGCTTTTCCGCCCTCGTCATGGAAAGCTCCATGTCCACGCCTGAGATCAGCGCGCTGTAGAGGTAGCGTTCGAGGAAAGTTTCCTTTTCAGGCCAGCGTTGCACCGTTTCCTGGGCGGCAGAGAAATAGCCCAGCGTGTTGCCGTTCTTGTAGCTCAACCGCAGCAGGCCTTCGTAGCCCGGCAAATCCGCACGGTTGGAGCGGGAGGCTGCTTTGTAGGCTTCCTGCGCCACCTTCATGTGCTCGCGCTTCTCGGCATAGTCCGCGATCATCAAAAGCATGGGCTGGCGGCCTTCGCTCTGGATGGCGGCCAGGGCCTCATTGAGCCTGTCGTTGACGATTTGCCAGGATTCCTTGGTCACATAGGCAAGGTGCGCCTTGTGGAAGGAGCGAATCGCCGTGGTCAATTGCGTGCGAGGATCGTTGATGAGGGAGGCCAACTCGTCGTTGCGGCCAAGCAGGGTCAGAGCATTGAGGTAATTCTCGAGCAGGGGCGGGTAGTCCCTCACCATGTTCACATCCAGAAAGGCGAGCAGCTTTTCGTTTTCATTCTCCAGGGTGAGCCAGCGGGCGAGGGGAACGAGGTCCTCGCGCTTGCTCCCTTTGCGATCCGCCATGGCCTTCGTGATGACGGCCTGCTTCTGATCAGGTTCGAGTTCCACGAGGCGGCGCAGGGAGGCGACACGGTGCTCCTCCTTCGCCAAGGGGTGCCGGGACAGCAAATCGATCAGGCGGCGTTTTTCATCCGCGCTCAGGGTCTTGATGCGATCCAGGAATTCCAGGGTGGCGAGACCAGTTTTGTCCTCCAGGGTGGCCAGTTCCCACAGGGCCTTGAGGCCGACGTCGATCTCATCGGAGGTGCCGTACTCCACCATGCGCTGGCCATAGATGAACTTCACCTGCTCATT
>JBGGMQ010000965.1:0-3789 GCA_041287975.1 Verrucomicrobium sp.
ACAGGACATTTGGGAAGAGATTAACCTGATCAAAAAAGGTGCCAACTACGGCTGGAGTGATCGTGACGGCCCTCGTGCGAGCACCTTTCACGCGCAACCATTTCAGCCGGAACAGAAGTACGAAGACCCTGTTTACGCCTACACCCATGCCGAAGGCATCAGTGCGACCGGCGGTTTCATGTATCGTGGAGCCCGCCTCCCTCAGCTGCAAGGTTGTTACATCTATGCCGACTGGGGCAGCGGCGTGGTGTGGGCACTTCGCTATGATCCGGACTCCAAGAAGGTCCAAGAACGGCTCGTTCTCTTCCGCCGTCCTGATGACAAGGAACGTCCCTTCAACCCCACCATGATCTCCGCCGACGCTGCTGGTGAAGTGGTCATCATGTCCCAGGAAGGCACCGTGTACACGCTCACACCGGCGGACGGGTGATTCGGTAATCCTGTAAATCGGTAAAACAGTGCGTCAGTGATACAGGCATCCTGCCTGTGCGTGTCACCGGCGTCCCGCCGGTTGTCGGTGCGTCAGCGTGTCGTTTTGGGTTCGATGTAACGGAAGGCTCAGGGAAGCTGTTCGGAGTACAGGATTCAGCCTGCCGTAGCTGGATTTCGAAGTTGCTCGTAGTTCAAACTTCAGTTTGCTCAGTCAATCTTTCGCGCCCTGAGCAAACTGAAGTTTGAACTGCAACAAAGCTCCGCCGCGGTAATTCACGCCTCCAGGCCTCCCGCGAAGCGGGCCAAATACACCCGCATCTCGCATCCATATATTTCCTCAGTCCCCTCCAGCTCAAAGCCAAGCTTTTCCAGCACCTTCTGCGATTGTCGATGGGTGGACATCACGATCCCGTGGAGGGGCTGCCCAGGACACAATCTCGGAAAAAGATCCATCCAGGCTCGTCCCATCTCTGCGGCGTAACCTTGGCCCCAGTGAGGACGAGCGAGGCGGAAACCGAGCTCCACACGAGAGTCGCCATCGGGCAGGTGATAGAGGCCGCCGTCGCCGAGGAGTGCGCCGGTGATCCGATCAGTGATGAGCCACTTGGTAAACCCGTAGCGTTGGCCGTGATCAAGATAGCGCTGGATCCGGTGTTGCGTGTCTGCCAGCGTCGTATCGCGTCCGCCGGGGATGAATTTCATCACCTCGGGGTCGGAGAACCATGGATGGCAGGCTTCGGTATCCTCCAAGGTGAAAGGACGCAAGATCAACCGTTCTGTCGTGATCTGTTCGGGGAGCAACGGCAGGTCAGGCATGAGTGAGTGAGGAAAGTGCTGATTCCTCCCATGGAACCCCGCCGCCGTGCTGTCAATGAGGTCAATTGGATCCGGGAGCGGCTGCGCGTGGTAGAGGACAGATGAGAATGGCGGGCGGAGGCAGGTGACAGAGGGGAGGCTTCTGAAACCGTGGGCCCTCGCCGACCAGTTGGAATCCCCATCCCTGCAACTGCTGCACCCGACCGGGACCGGAGGCCGTGGCGAGGATGGCGGACTGGCAGCCCATTTCCTCAGCGGCTTGCAGGCGGACCAGATCCAACACCTTGCTGATACCGCGCCCTCTCGCCGAGGGGTGCACCACCAGGCGGTTCAAGGAAGCAATGGGGCCCACAGGCTCCTGCGGGAACATGCCCTCGTAGCTCTCGCCGTCAGGCAGATCGGCAAGCCGCTCGTGGATGGTGAGGCGCGCTGCTCCCACGGGTTCGCCGCCTTCGAAGACGACCCAATGCCGGGCACCCTGGTCAGCTTCGTCCAACCATGTCTCCATGTTCGCCGCTTGGGAGACGGCCGTCTGCCATGCCTCGACCCGCAATCGGCCGATCTTCTGGAGAAGGGTGCTGCTGGCTTCAAAGCGGATTTCCCAGGGAAGAGTGTTCACGACGCGAAAAAAGAGGAAGGGGATTGGGGATGCCAAGGGTGACGAGAACATTGTGAGGGAAGGAGTCTCGCCCGGCCATGCACAGACGGAGCCATTTAAAGGGAGAACAGATGGCACGGGCGCAGTGCCACCAGTGATTCGGAGTTTCGCCATGCCCAGGCGTGACGTATCCTGCGATGGCTGCAAAGTGACCCTGTATGAATCCCTCCTCCGACCAAGAAGCGCTGTACCAGCAGGTGTCGCAGAAGGTGGAGGCATTGATTGAAGCAGGGACCTTGCGACCAGGAGACAGGGTGCCATCTGTGCGGCAGGCCAGCCGCCAGCATGGCGTGAGCATCACGACGGTTTTGCAGGCCTATCTCGCATTGGAGGATCGCGGGCTCATTGAGGCCCGGCCCAAATCGGGCTTCTTCGTGAGAGCCCGCCTGCGTGGCAGTGTGCCGGAGCCGAAGGTCTCAAAACCGCCCAGCGCGGTGACGGCAGTGACGGTGGGCGGGTTGCAGTCGCGTCTCTTTGAGGCGAGTCGCATCCCGGGCCTGATGTCGTTTGGTGGAGCGGCTCCCTCTCCCGACATGCTGCCAACGGACAAACTGAACCGCATCCTCGCTTCGGTTGCCCGCCAGTCTGGAAAGAAAGGCGTGTCCTACGACATGCCGCCTGGGTCGAGCACCTTGCGACGTGAGATCGCCCGCCGGTCGCTGGATGCAGGAGCCAACCTCTCACCGGATGAGATCATCACCACCTCCGGCGGGACAGAGGCTCTCATGCTGGCGCTGCGAGCCGTGACCCAACCCGGAGACGTAGTCGTGGTGGAGTCTCCCACGTATTTCGGCGTGTTGCATGCGCTGGAGGAGCTACGCCTGAAGGTGGTCGAGGTACCCATGCATCCCCGCACCGGCATGGACTTGGATGCGTTGGAGAAAGTGCTGCAGTCTCGTAATGTCGCGGCCTGTGTGGCAGTGCCGAACTTCAGCAATCCGCTGGGATCCCTGATGCCGGATGAAAACAAGCAGCGTCTCGTGGAGTTGCTTGCTACCAGAGAGGTGCCGCTCATTGAGGATGACATCTTCGGCGAACTCTACTTCGGCGAGACCCGGCCACGTGTCGCACAGGCCTATGACAAGCATGGACTGGTGCTCCTGTGCAGTTCCTTCTCCAAGACTCTGGCCCCAGGGTATCGGGTGGGTTGGATCGTGCCGGGTCGGTATTACCGGAAGGTGCAAACGCTGAAGCTAACCAGCACTCTAGCTACGGCAACGCTGCCAGAGCTGGCCGTGGCAGAATTCCTGGCGAATGGCGGCTATGACCACTATCTGCGCTCGGCCCGACGTCTCTATGCCGACCACGTGGGCCGTTTCAGTGCGGCAGTGGCGGAGCATTTTCCCGCGCCTGTCACGGTGACACGCCCCCAGGGCGGGTTTGTCCTCTGGGTGGAACTGCCCAAAGCCATTGATGCTCTGCGCTTGGACGACTTGGCCCTGGAGCAGAAGATCAGCATTGCGCCGGGCCCCATGTTTTCTGCCAAGCAGAGTTTTCGGAATTTCATCCGCCTTTCTTGTGCGCATCCCTGGAGTGCCAAAGTCGAGCGCGCCATTGCCACCGTGGGTCGACTGGCGGGCCAACTTCTCAAAACGGGCTGACCCCGCGGTTCCTTTCACACCCGGGGGATTCAGCGGGCACTGTCTTGACAACCGGGGCCGACAATGGTGGGCTAGCGGTTCATGAAAACGCACCGTTACCTAACATTCCTCGCAGCGGGGTCGCTGGCTGTCATGTGCAGCCTCTTTGCGGCCAACCCGATCCCTGACACCGTCAAGCAGGGTGGATTCGCCATTGGACCCCAGGCTTACAGCTTCAACCGCTTTACCGCATTCGAAGCGATCGAAAAAGCAGAGAAAGCCGGCGCCAAGGTCATCGAGTTC
>JBGGMQ010000966.1:0-3373 GCA_041287975.1 Verrucomicrobium sp.
AAATCGGCGCGCACGGCCTCCCAATTCACACTGGCTGATGTCATGGAGAGACACAAGACGAGAAGACACAAGACACAAGACGGAACCCAGGAAAAAGCACCAACTGTGCTCTGTGTGGGGACGACGGGCGAGGTTATCGACCCCCAGCCTGCCCGGAGAGAGGAGGGCCCTGCCTGACAGGCAGGGCGCGGACCCCGGAAAAAACCTGCCATGATCCAGGGTTGAGTATTGGGCAAGTCGGGGCATTATCCGTCATTGCCAAACGAGCAAAGTCCTGATATTTAACAAGCGTTAAGCGAAGGGGCCGGTTTCGTGTTTAGGCTTCCCGAACTGACGCCCCATGACCGCCTCCCTGCCCATCTCCCAAGCCTCTGACCACCCGACGACGGTGGACAGTGCTGGCGGGGACTCGGGCTACCACTTGCCGGTGCTGCCTGCCGAAGTCGTCGCGGCCCTGGCTCCAGCTCCGGGCAAAATCATTCTCGATGGCACCCTGGGCGGTGGTGGACACACCCTGCTGCTGCTGCAAGCCGGGGCTCAGGTCATCGGGCTGGACCAGGATCTGGATGCGCTCAAGCATGCAAACGAGCGTCTCAAGCCTTACGCCCTGACAGGGCAGTTTCGCAGCTTCCAGTCCAACTTCCGCGACTTTCCCCGGATCATGGAGGAGGCGGGCATCGCCTCCCTGGACGGGCTGCTCGTCGACCTTGGTGTTTCCTCGTACCAGCTGAACGAGGCCTCCCGTGGCTTCTCGTTCATGCATGACGGTCCTCTGGACATGAGGATGAATGCCTGCGAAGGGCCTACCGCTGCCGACCTGGTGAACGAAGGCGAGGTATCCGAACTGGAGCGCATTCTCTGGGAATATGGCGAGGAGCGCCAGTCCCGTCGCATCGTTCGTGCCCTCGTGGAGCGTCGCCAGGTGCGTCCGTTCACCACCACCTCGGATCTGGCATCCGCCATCGAGGCCGTCGTACCCCGTCGGGGCAAGACCCATCCCGCCACCTTGACTTTCCAGGGCCTGCGCATCGCCGTGAATGATGAACTCGCGGCTCTGGCCGACTTTTTGCACGCCGCTCCCGCCGCATTGAACACGGGTGGCCGTCTTGGAGTTATTTCCTTTCACTCGCTGGAGGACCGCATGGTGAAGCAAGCCCTGCAGAAGCTCTCCACCGAGTGGCTGGACCGGCCCGAGTGGCCCGAGCCCAGGCGCAATCCGGAGCATTGTCTAAAGTTGCTCCACCGGAAGCCTCTGGAGGCGACCGGGGAGGAACTGAAACGCAACCCCCGCGCCCGCAGTGCCAAGCTGCGCTCTGCGGAAAAACTGCCGCGATGAAAGAACCTGAAATCAGCCTGCCCCGCCATCGTGCCATACCACGGCGCTCCGGGGTGGCTTTCCTTCTGGTGGTGATCGCCCTCTCATTGGGAGGAGCCGCCCTCATGCACATCTTTACGAAGAACCGCACCTACGCCATCGGCCGGCAGCAGGAGCTGGTGGAGAGCGAAATCTCAGCCCTGGAGCAGGAGATCCGCACTCTGGACATGAAGGTGGGGGAGGCGCTCTCGCGGAAAAACCTCACCGACCGTCTCACGAGCCAGCGCTCGAAGTTGAAAAACATCCTGCCCACGAGCATCATCAAGGTTGCGCCTGAGGCCCCCGTCGCTCCGTCGGTTGACACCGAAAGCCCTTCTTCAGTACCCAAAGCCACTCCCGTCTCCGAAGCCACCTCCGTCTCCCGATGAACCCTCCAGAACAGGCCCCTACCGATGCCAATCGCTGGATGCCCCATCGCATCGGCGTGATGTTGTTCCTGCTCGTGCTCGCTTTTGGCGGCGTGGGCTTCCGCCTTTACGGCCTCCAGGCCGTGGAGCATGAGAAGTGGGCCCGACGTGGTGACGGCATGCTGAAACAGCGCGTCACCCTGCCTGCCATGCGCGGGGTCATCCGCGACAGCAATGGCGAACTCCTGGCCCATGACAAGCTCGTGCACGAAGTCTGGGTGAACACCCAGCACCTGCGGGACCTCAACGACATTCGCGCACGCTTGGCCAAACTTCAGAAGCGCCCCCTGTCTGAGGTGGTCAACGGCATGAAGCCGGAGGACGTGGTGCAGCAGTATCGCGAGCACGTGATGGCGGTGGTGGCGGCGGGGCTCGCGGAATGCGGGCAGCCTGTGCCGGCAGACTTGGCGCTACTCCTCGCGGATGAGAAGCGCATTGAGTTTCCTCTTGTTAAAGGGCTCCCTACGGAGCAGGCCGACCTTTGGAAGGCCCGGCTTAAGGAAGGCAATGTCCTGGCCATCACGTTGCGGTCCTCCGTGCGCCGCTTCTATCCTGCGGAGGAGCGCCTCACGCATGTGCTGGGCTATGTGAATGAGAAGATCACTTTCGAGGACGATCCCGTGACGGGCCGCCGTCGCGAGAAACAACTTCAGATCGGTCGTGAAGGCGTAGAGGCGGTGCTCAATACCGAACTCACCGGCACCGACGGCTTCCAGTGGGTGGAGCGCGATCGCAAAGGTCGCGAGATCACCTCCTTCCGTGGGGAAGGGGAGCAGCCGCGCAACGGGCATGAGGTCACGCTCACGATCGACATGCATCTGCAGGACACGATGGAGCAGGTGCTGGAGCAGGCCTTCATCCAGTACAAGCCGAAGCGCATCACCGCTGTCATTGTCGAGCCCCGCACTGGAGCTGTGCTCGCCATGGCCAGCCGCCCCCACATTGATCGCGAAACCATGAAGGGTATGATCGCGAACCCCGCGATCAGTGCCCAGTACGAGCCGGGCTCCGTGTTCAAGGTGGTGGCCTACACCAGCGCTCTCGACCAGAAGCGGGCCAGCCTCGGCGAGACCATCAATGTCGATCCCAGCCTCAAGGTCTTCGCCAGCCAGCGCATCAAGGACCACGTGAACGGCCCGGTGACCGTCTTGAACGCCTTCGCCCAGTCGAGCAACCGTGCTGCCTATCTCCTCGCCCTGCGGGTGGGGGATGACAAGTACCTCGAATACGTGCGGAACTTTGGCTTTGGTCAGCGTAGTGGTGTCGATCTCACCGGGGAGATCACCGGCACCGTCTGGGGTCGGAAGGCGTGGGACGGCCTCACTTTCTCCCGCATGGCCATGGGCCACGCTGTCACGGTGACCCCACTGCAAATGGCCATGGGCGTGAATGTCATCGCCAATGGGGGGCTGCTCATGAAGCCGCAGCTCATCAAAGAGGTGAAGGATGAGCAGGGCAACATCGTGCGCCGGTTGGCTCCTGAAGTCGTGCGCCGCGTCTGCAGTGAAAAGACCGCTGGACTCATGCAGCAGGCCATGATGGAGGTGGTGCAGGGGCAGAAGGGCACTGGCAAGCAGGCTGGCATTGACGG
>JBGGMQ010000967.1:0-4358 GCA_041287975.1 Verrucomicrobium sp.
ATTTTCATCGGCGTGATGGCACTGGGTGTTTTCAAGGTGCTCTCCCTGCCTGTGGCAGCGCTGCTGGGTGCCTTCCTGATTTTTGCGACTCGCTGCGCCTCCCCGGAGGAGACGTATCGCGACATGGAATGGAAGGCGGTGATCCTCATCGCCTGCATGCTGAGCGTGGGAACGGCTCTCCAAGTTTCCAAAGCCGATGAGTACGTAGGGGGTCTCATAGCGGGATGGTCGGGCAGTGTCACGCCCATCTGGCTGCTGGGTGGACTCTTTGTGCTGACGGTGGGCCTTTCTCAACCGATGTCCAACCAGGCGGCCGCCGCGCTGGTGCTGCCCATCGCCATCCAGACGGCGGAGCAGTTGCAGCTGGATCCGCGCCCCTTTGCCATGACCATCGCCTTCGCGGCGGGGTGTTCTTTCCTCACTCCCCTGGAGCCCTCCTGCCTCATGGTCTATGGGCCCGGCGGCTACCGCTTCCGCGATTTCTTCACTGCCGGTCTGCCTCTCACCCTGATCGTCATGGTCGTGACCCTGGTGATGGTGCCGTGGCTCTGGCCCCTGCATTCCCGTTGACTGCCTCTTGCCCCTTTCCCCTCTCACCTCATCCCCCAATCCTTCCATGGACACCCAGCAAAGATCCCTCCTCAACTTTCTACGGTTCTTCACCGCCGTGGTCATGGTGGCCATCATGTACTTCGCACGGGAGGTGCTGGTGCCCCTGGCGCTGGCGGCGCTGTTTGCGTTTCTCCTAAACCCGCTGGTGAAGTTCCTCTGCAAATGGCGTCTGCCCCGGGTGGTCAGCGTGGTGATTGTAACCATGTTGGTTTTCACCGCCCTCGGGCTGGTGTCCTGGATGGTCGGCAAGGAGCTGCACCACCTCGCAAATGAACTCCCCAGCTACCGGCACAACATTCAGGAGCGCGTGGCCGCGGTGCGTAGTGCGAGTGAAGGAGGCACCATCTCCCGACTCCGGCAGATGGTGGCCGATATCAGCACCTCCGCCCTGGATGCAAGCGCGGGCCGCCAGTCCGCAGTAAAACCGACCCCTCCAGTCACACCCGAAAACAACGCCCCGCCACAGCCCCAGGCTCCCCCGCCAGTGGAAGGGGGCATGGCTTCCTCGATCCTGAACTCCACCCTCGCTTCGCTGGCCAACGGCCTGGGCGTTGCCGCGGTGGTCATCCTCTTTGTCATCTTCATGCTCCTGCGGCAGCAGGACATCAGCCACCGGGTCGTGAGTCTGGTGGGATTCAGCCGGCTCACCACGACGACCAAAGCGATCGACGAAATCGGCGAACGCATCAGCAAGTACCTGCTCATGCTGGCCACGGTGAACACCCTCTACGGCATCCTGCTCGCCATCGGCCTTGCCTTCATCGGGCTCCCTTACGTGCTGCTCTGGGGCGTGCTGGCAGCGCTGTTTCGTTTCATCCCCTATATCGGCCCCTGGATCGTAGCTGTACTGCCCGCCAGCCTGAGCCTGGCCGTGTTCGATGGCTGGATGCAACCTCTCATGGTTATCAGTCTTATTGTCACTCTGGAACTTGTGACCAACATGATCCTCGAACCTCTGCTCTATGGTCAAAGTGTGGGGGTTTCGGATCTGGCGCTGCTCGTGGCCATCACCTTCTGGACTTGGCTCTGGGGCGGTATCGGCCTGGTGCTCGCGACCCCCCTAACGGTGTGCCTAGTAGTGCTCTGCAAATACATCCCCAGCCTGGCATGGGTGGATGTACTCATGGGAGAGAAACAGGCACCGCAGCTGCATCTCACCTCGTTTCAGCGGCTCATTGCGGGCGACGAAGATTCTTTCCAGACGATCGTACGAGATTCTGTCAAGGAGCGCGGAGTGATAGAGACACTCGATGAAATCGCCCTGCCCGCCCTGGTCCTCACGCGTCGGGAGACCGTGGTGGGCAAGCTGGATGTGGAGGAGCAGCAGGACGCCTACGAAGCTTTGCAGACCACGACTTATTATCTAAAGGAATGCCGGGACGAGGAAATCGAAGAAACAGAGAAGGAGGAGGCGAAGGCCGCAGAAAAAGCTGCTGAGGACAAAGCTGAAGCAGACGAAAAGGCTGCCAAGGAAGGCCAGCTGCCCACAGATGCCCGCAGCGACGCAGATCTAGAGGCGGAGGTAGCCGAAGAGGAACCGAATCCCGCAACCGTGACCATCGTCGCCCGCGCCCTCAATGGCCAGGCCGACAGCCAGGCACTGGAGATGCTGGACATCCTTCTACCAGAGCATGTGACCATGAAGGTCTCGGCTGATCAACGATTGATCGGGGAACTGGTGGCCAACCTGGAGGAAAGCAAACCCACTCTTCTGGTCTTGAGCGCCATGCGCCCCGGATCGCTGACGGCTGCCGAAACCCTCTGCCGCCGCCTTCATCACAAGCTGCCCAACATGAAGATTCTTGTTTGTCGCTGGGGTCTGCCGGGGCAGCAAGTGACGTCCAAGTCTCTGAAAGAGGCTGGTGCATCGTGGGTGGTTTCCAGTCTTAAAGAAGCTTGCAACGTCATTGAGGAAGCTACTGTCCAAAAAGCATAGCTCCCCACCATGCCGTCCACTCTCCGCGCGAATCATCCCTCATCCAATCTTCCTGCCCTCTCTGCCGGCACACCCGCCATTGAGACGATCTGCGGCCATGTCGTGCAGTGGCTGGACCGGGGCAAGGATCTGCTGGCGGCGCAGTTGGATGCCATCAACACGGCAAAGTTGAGCGTCCGGTTCGAGCAGTACATTTACCGCGCTTCGGAGGTGGGTGACCGTTTCCGGGATGCCCTGGTCACAGCAGCTCGGCGCGGGGTCCATGTCACGGTCATGATTGACCATGCTGGGTCCATCACCCTGCCCTCCGGCTACTTTGACACCCTGGAGGCCAGCGGAGGTCAGTTGATCTGGTTCAACCCGGTGCGATGGCGCTTCTGGTCGTTTCGCAATCACCGAAAGCTGCTGGTGGTGGATGATGCCGTGGCCTACATCGGCGGCTGCAATATCGCCCCTGAATACGATGGGGATGGCATTGAAGAAGGTTGGCGTGACGGCGGACTCTCCATTGCGGGCCATGCCGCTCACTTGCTGGCGCAGGCCTTTGACCGCCAGACCCGCATGGCAGACAAGCCCATCTGGAAAGTACGCCGCCAAACTTACAGCGGACGGATTCCCGCAGGCTCCCACGTGACCCTGCTCCTGACGCGCCCGGGGTTCCATCAGAATTCGTTCGACCACGCCCTCCGGCAGGATCTGCATCAAGCGCAGGATGTGGCCATCACCTGTGGCTACTTCCTTCCCACGGGCCGGACCCGCCGCGCTCTCATCAAGGCCGCTCAACGGGCGAACCGCTTCCGTCTCCTGCTGGCAGGCCAGTGCGATGTGCCTCTCTTTCAAACGGCCTCCCGAGCCCTTTACAGGAAGTTCCAGCGCAAGGGTGCGGAGATCTACGAGTACCAGCCGCAAGTGCTGCATGCCAAGGTCCTCGTAGTCGACGACGTTGTATACATCGGCTCATCGAACTTGGACCCACGCAGTCTTTCCATCAATTTCGAGCTGATGCTCCGCATTGAAAGTCCCGAACTCGCCAAGCAGGCCCGGGAAACCTTTGAGCGCGATCTGGCCTACAGTGACCTCATGAAGAAAGTCTCCTGGCATCGCCCCGCCACCTGGTGGATGCGCTTCAAACAGAAAGCGGCGTACTGGTTGTTTGCCCGGCTGGACACGGCGCTGGCGCAGAGGATGTTGAGGAGTTGAGGATAAGGCTTTCCTACGCAGGATCCAAGAAGCCGCCCTCAATGCCAATTTCTTTAAATGGGTCAGGGAGACCGTCCCTCTCGATCCAGCTTTTAAGCCAGGCGTAAAAGGATTCACCCACGATGCACTCAGGTTCGACGTACTCGTCCAGCTGATCATCCCTGTGACCGTGACTGACAATCACGACTTTCCAATCATCTCCTTTGGGACTCGCTTGCCACAAGGCAAAGTAGAGACCGTAAATGTCCCAATACTAAAAAAAAAAAAAAAACCGGAGGGGGAAGTTGTCGATGTCACGCCACGTTTCCACTTCCGAGAGGATGCGATCCACGTTCCATAGATGAAGGGGGTAGGTGCGCGTTGTTACCAAAGCCTCATCATACACTTCGTGAAATGCACGAAAATCTTCCGGCACTTTGTTCTGAAGCTTTTGCTCAAGCCTGGCAACGCCCCTTCCAGGTTTGCGGGCATAGCTTCGAGTCAGGATGACACGCTCCCACCCGTTCTCACTCAGCATTCTCGGAGCCATTCCAAGTTCATCACCGAAAATTCTCGCAGGAGCATCCATCAAGCAGGTGACATCGGGACCGCCGCACTTCAATCGGCGCAA
>JBGGMQ010000968.1:0-4877 GCA_041287975.1 Verrucomicrobium sp.
GCGATGAGGTCTACTATGCAGGAGACATCACCCGCCAGGGATCCAATGCCGAATTCCAGCTCGTGGACGAGCGCATCACCGGCCACAAGCCCAAGTCCCTCTCCTTCGCTGAAGCCGCTGCCCTGCCTCTCACCACCATCACGGGCTGGGAGGCCCTGTTTGACCGGCTCGGCGTGTGCCAGCCCGCCACAGGAAACAACAATGCCGCCGTGGGTCAGACGCTGCTGGTGATCAGTGGAGCAGGTGGCGTAGGTTCCATCACCATCCAGCTCGCCAAGTGGGCAGGCCTCACGGTGATCGCCACAGCCTCACGTCCTGAAACCCAGGACTGGGTCAAGCAATTGGGTGCCGACCATGTGGTGGACCACCGCCAGCCGTTGCCCCCTCAACTGGCCGCGCTCGGCCACAAGGAGGTCGACCTCATCGCGAACTTCAGCGACACCGATGCCTACTGGCCCGTGATGGCAGAGTTGATCCGCCCTCAAGGCAAAATCGTGGCCATTGTTGAGAACAAAGGCCCCCTTGAAGTGGGCCTCCTCAAAAGCAAAAGCGCCACCTTTGCCTGGGAGTTCATGTTCACCCGCTCCATGTTCCAGACCCCAGACATGGGTGCCCAGGGCGCCCTGCTCAACGAAGTTGCCGCCCTGGTGGATGCGGGTGTTCTCAAGACGACGGTGACGGAAGTGCTCAGCCCCATCTCCGCTGCCACCATGAAAGAAGCTCATGCCCGAAGCGAGAGCGGCAGGACGATTGGCAAACTGGTGATCGAAGGCTGGGCGTAGCCCGGAGGGGGAGCACCGCAAGGGCAACCGCCCCTCAGGCAGCACAAGGATTAGCTGGTTCACTTCACGACGAGCACGGGACACCGTGCCAGCCGGACGATACGCTGGGCGGTGCTTCCCGCGAAGTCGGCCCCCCAACGGTTGTGTTCATGAGGGCCCACGATGAGAAGATCAGCGTGGGTGCGATCTGCGCACTGTAGTAGGACTTCCCACGGGAGGCCAGCTTCGACCAGCAGCGTCCATTGGTTGGACCCCGGCTCTTCGCTTGTAAAAAGTGGATGCAGCAGGGACCGGGCCTCAAACATCTGACGCCTCGTTTCGGCATGCACGGCACCAGCTGCATCTCCAATCATGCACACCGGCTCGACGGCGTGAACCAGCGTCAAATGAGCTCCATGCCGGTCAGTGAGCGTGGCGGCAATCCTCAGTGCCTCCTGCGCTTCCCTCCGGTGGTCATAGCCTACGACAATCTCATCCAGCGACAGATGGGCAGGGCCTCCTTCAAGGTCACCCTTTTCTGACCGTGGCAGCTTGATGACCAACACGGGACAGTTCGCCCCCTGCACCACACCTTCCGCAACACTGCCTATCAAGGCTCTGGCGAGACCCGAGCGACCATGGCTGGTGAGCACGATCAAGTCGAAGCTTCCTTCCCTGGCGATGTCGCAGATCGCTGCACTGGGGGAGCCCAGTTCGACGCGGGAATGCAACGGCACAGCTTCTCCGTAAATTTTGCAGAGATGCGAGAGCTTCTGCTCGGCGTCGAAGATGTACTCCTCAAGTATCTGATCCCCCACCGACCCTGCGGCACCGGGTGCTGTGGGGTTGGCAGGCTCCAGCACATGGAGCAAAGAGAGTTCCGCAGCCGGGTTCTCGTTGAAAAGGGAAATCGCTGCGTCGATTCCGACCCTGGACAAGGGAGAGAAGTCTGTGCAGACAAGGACCCGCCTGAAGTTGTTCCGGGCTGACTCGTGCATCGCAGGCCGGTTGGAAAAGGGGCGATGAAGTTCCGGCAGGATAGCATTCATACTGATACATCGCCCCTCACGCCCCACGCCGCTTCGCAGATCTTGCGGGATGTCAGTCGTAATCTCAGACTGCCAGGAGTTATAAAAGGAAAGTTGGAGTGCGGAAGGAGAAACCTGCCGCCGGCAACGCTCTCTCAGTGCAGGCTCAGCAAGAGGGAGCGCCCCAGGATCATGCCCGCGACAGGACGGAATGTCATCCGAAGAGCGCGGTAAGACTGCGCATCCAATGACTGCCCTCAGGGGATATGCCACTCATGTTGCGCAACATGATTGAGGTACGGCGGCTTCACCGCCAGTAGAGACGCAGGGGCATGGGCCACAATATTCTCGGCGGTGGTCCCCATGACCAAGGACAGAAGGTTGCTGGTGCCCTTCGTACCCACGACGACGAGGTCGCATGAGTCGTCCGTAGCATGGCGGAGCAACGTGGCCCGCGCACTGAAACTCTCCTCCACGGTGGAAATCCAGTGCACCTCAGGGTGTCCGGAGGCAGCGTCCATAAGAAAAGTCGCGAGTTCGCCCTCCAGTGCTCTCCCGTCCGACCATTCAACAAGGGATAGCCCTGGCAGGTAGCCCCCGTATTCGGCCCCGGCCACGGCGGGGGTCTCCTGCACCAGCAGGCAGTGCAGGGCGGTGCCGTCGCATTCTGCGACCTGGAGCGCCGCTTTGAAGGCCTCGCGGGAGGTTTCAGAGAGGTCGATCCCCACCAGGGCTTTTCTGAAGGGGCCGCTCTGTCCCTCGCGGATCAGCAGCACATCACAGGGAGTCTTGCGGGTGCACTTCGCCGCCACAGGACCGACCTGGTAGCCCAGGTGGTGATTGCCATGAGTGCCGAGCACGAGGAGATCTGCGTCCAGGTCCCGGCAAGCTCCCACGAGCCCTGCCACCGGGTGACCCGTCTCGATGCGGACCCTCACGCTCTCAGTGCCTACTTCCGTCTCCACGAGGAACCGGTGCACGCTGTCTTCCGTGACTTTGATCATCTGCTCATCGGAGAAGCCGTTGACCCGTTTCAGCGCGGCGGCCAGCGCGGGATCAAGAATGTGCACTGCCGTAATGACCGCATTGTTGAAGGCCCCCAGCCGGATGGCGGCGCGCAGTGCTGAACGGGACGACTGAGAGTAGTCAATCCCTACAAGGATGTTTTGGTAAGGTTTCATGCAAGGCAGTTGGTGTCGTCAGATTGCCTCCTGGCTTGCCAGCACGCACCGCAAGCGTTGGGCAAGAAGCCGCAGGCATTGCGTGTTGGCTACGGTCCCGGCACCCTTTCATGCGATTTTCCAGTGCGACGCCCCCGCCAGTTAGCCGGGTTGGATCGTGAGAAGATCTTCAACAGCGGTGACGCCGGGAGCCGCCCATGCCACGCGTTGGGCTTCCTCATGTTCCGCCTCATCGCGGACACACCCACTGAGCCTGACGTGGCCTGCTGACGTCGCAATCTGGATGTTCTGCGCATCAATCGCCGCGTGGCGTTCAAAGGCATCCTTGATCCCTTCACGCATCAGGCCGACGTCAATTTTAGGCTGGATGGTGACTTCATTTTCGATGCCCTTTACACCCTTGAGAGAGCGTAACACCCGCTCTGCCTCATCCTTCTGCTCCTCTGTGGCGACGGATCCCTCGAATCTCACCCACCCGTGGGACACCACTGCGCGGACGGTGTCGGGCACACACTTGCCCCATTCGAACTGGTCTAACGCCTCCCTGGCGATGTCTGTGTCAGAGCGTTCATTCGAAGGCGTCAGCTCCACCTGAATCCCGTTGGCAACAGCTTTCACGTGTTTAACGCGGAATGCAGCACTCTCCGCGGCCACCTTCTCAGAAAAAGTGTTCACCCGGCCGTCGAGCTGGACGATTTCACCAATCACTGTCACCCCAATGCGTTCCGCATGGACGTCCGGATCGCGGCCAAGTTCCGCCTCCACATCATGTTGTAAGTCAGCGCTCGTGTTCATAAAATTTCAGTCTCTGCCAAAGCTCTCCGTTCAGGGGACGATAGTCGGTGGGAAAATCTTCTTCACGCCAGGATGAGGGAATTCAGCCTGTCGTTGCGAAGCTGTGGGGTCGGGGAGGACCGCGTTCGAGATGCTGTTAGCGCGCTCCAGATCGCTCCCCAGAATGCCCCGTTGCCCCCCCAGTACTTGATGCGTTCCCCGGCATTGTAGTAGCCCACCACGTTTTCATCGACATGATAGTCTCGGCCCACGATGGAGAGCTTCTTCAGATCAAAAGCTGCGTGCTTGAGCTCCTTGATGGCGGCCTCCGCCTGGAGGTGAGAGGCGAAGGTGGCGACAACGTCTCCGGAGTTAGTCATGGGATTTATTTCTGGGTCTTTCAAGTTTGGATCAACACAAGGAAACTACTCGTGCACCACAACCGGCGCGATGGGGTATTACCCTACTTGTCCTGTTGAAGGAGGACTCCAAGCGTCAAAGGCAGGATCGGGGTGACGCGGCAGATCAATGGTGAAGACACAACCCGTGCCGGGTACGTCCTGTACACTCAGGGTGCCTTGATTGGCCTCCACACTGCGACGTGAAATGGAAAGCCCCAGACCCAGACCTGATCTGTCCTCGCTGGACTGGGTGAAAGGCTGGAACATGCGCTCAGCTGCTCCTGAAGGCAGGCCTCCACAATGATCTCTGATGCTGATCAAGATGCGATGCTGCGTGGCATGGGCGGCCAGAGTGACTTCCGTATTGCGCCGGGTGAATTTGAATGCGTTTTGCAGGAGGTTTCCCACCGCAGCCATGAGCATCTCCCGATCTGCATTCAATGGTAATTTCGGATTCTTAACTTCAACGACCAGACGGCATTCTTTCAACCTGGCCTCCAGAGCCGCAGTGAGTCGAATGTCTTCAATGAAATCCCCGAGGGAGAAGGTATGGCGAGTGGGTGGCATGGCCGCTGTCATGCGAACTTCCGCGAGTGAGCGGTCAATCAAGTGGCTTAGCCCCACCAAACTTCGATCCAGCACCGCTCCCGTCGCGCCATTTAGTCCAACCCCTCCACTCTTGAGGGCGGCGAGTGCCAGGCTGGCGGAGTAGAGCAAATTACGCATCTCATG
>JBGGMQ010000969.1:0-10985 GCA_041287975.1 Verrucomicrobium sp.
GGGCATCTCACCAGATGGGTTTGGCGTTGGCAAGCAGTTGCTCTGAAGATCCGAAGTTTGGCCATCCACATATCACTTTTCAGATGGCGGAGTTGGTCTAGCATCGGGGGCATGCGCCTCCGCCATTTGATCGCGAGTCTCCTTGCCTCTGTCGCCTGCCTGCCATGGGTCGGCGCTGCCGCCGAGTCCGCCCCTACCTTGAACCTTGACTTGGGGGGCGGCGTCTCCCTACCCGTGGTGCTGATTCCCAAGGGCACGTACATGCAGGGCTCACCCACCAGCGAGGCGGACCGCGGCAATGATGAGGTGGAACGTTTTGTGAACCTGACCTCGGATTTCTATCTGGGCAAAACCGCCGTCACAGTCGCCCAGTGGGAACGGTTTGCCCAAGAGACAGGATACCGCACCGAAGCGGAAAGCGGCCCTAGTGGCGGGTTTGGCTGGGCGGGTGACTCCCTGGTGCAGAAGAAGGAGTTCACGTGGCGTAGTCCCGGGTTCAGCCAGAGTCCAGATCACCCCGTCACGATCATCTCCTACCCCGATGCCGAGGCGTTTTGTGAATGGCTGAGCCGGAAAGTAAAACGGAAGGTCACGCTCCCGACAGAGGCGCAGTGGGAGTATGCCTGCCGGGCAGGAACGACGACCGCCTGGCACAACCAAGGTGACGAGGCAGGGAGTGATGCCATCGCCTGGCACAAGAAGAATGCTGCCAGCCAAACCCATCCCGCAGCGAGCGCGGCGGCCAATCCCTGGGGATTGCACATCGGTGGCAACGTGGCGGAGTGGTGCCAGGACTGGTATGCCCCGTATGAATCTGGGCCTTTGACCGATCCTGTCCAAACCAACGCCAGCCTTTCCGACAAACCCCGCCGGGTGCTGCGGGGCGGCTCGTGGAATCGAGACGCCAAGAACACCCGCAGTGCCGCACGGTTCCGGTCGGATGCACGCAGCCGCAATGCGGACATTGGATTCCGCATCCTCTGCTCGGTGACGGAGGTGGCGACTCCTCCTGCGCCAGCAAAGACCTCTGCGCCCTCTCAAGGTGGGCTCCTGCCACGCATGGACGGCCAAGGCGAGATCTCGGTCGGACATCCCAAAGACACCTCATCGACACCTCCGACTGCCTCCGCCCATGGGGATGCCTCCAGCGGACCTGCGGTGAGCAAGGGCGGGCCGATGGACTTCGTCATTGGTCTGGCCTGCTTCCTCTGCCCCTTCGGAATCCTGGCGATCATCATTGTCCTGGTGGTGAAGGCGATCAAGAAGCGCTCCGCCAATGCTGGCGCCCCTCCCCTGCCAAGCGGGACGACGACGGGTGCCGCGATGGCAGCAGCCCTGCAAGGCGCCTCCGGCAATCGTCGCCAGACTCGGGTCCGCATCGTGGACGACGGCTTCTGGCTGCTGCTGGATGTCGCTCGCGGAACAGGGGTTCAGTATGTTTACCACCCGCAAGGTGGCATGGATGTGACGGGCCAGACGCAGTACCAACCCAGCGCGGAAGGCCAGTTCGTGTACACAGGGGCGAGGCCCGAAAGCGTGCGAGTGACCCAGGCGGGGGGCGTTCCCCTGGATAACGCATTCGCCTATGACTCAGACAATGACGACAACCGCCGGAACATGAACCGGGACGATGACTTCCGTCAGCGTGACGACACGCCGGGCTATCCCTCGGCGTACTGACCTCGATCCCCCTGTGGCAGGGCACCACGTCCTGCACTCCCGTTGTGGAAGCCATCATCTTCGATGCCCCGCCCGGGGCACTTCACCTGGCTGCGCGAAGCCAGCGGAGTCTGCTCGCGGCGGGCGTCGGCAAGATCACTGTCTGCACCGGCAACCCTGACGCGATGCGGCTGCCAGCCAAGGGAGCCGTGCTGCTGCTGAAGGCCGGGGCATGGCTGCGTCATCCGCAACGTTTCCAGGAACCGCCCTTTCACCCAGCGGGGCATCCTTTGGTGGCCATTGGGCATGTGCTGGGCTCCCCCCCTGCCGATGCCTGGCATGGGTCCTTTGAGAGGCATGGGGGCGACTTTTCTGCAGTGGAGGAACTGCCGCCGGTGGTGTGTGAATGGTTCGATGAAGAGGCGGTCAACCTGGGACTGGCGGGGGCTCGACTGCGGGGCACAACGCTACCGGCGGGAGCCGCGCTAAAGCCACCGCGCATCATTCACTGGTCTCCCCTGGATGCCGGCTACGACACTGGGCTGCGGTGCTTGCAGGTCGTTACCAGTCTGCAACATGGCGGGGCCGAGCGGATCGCCTGGGAGCTGGCGCGGGAGTTGCCGCGCATGGGAATGCCCACGCGACTGGTGGCTCTGGGGAAGCCACTGCGACGCACGCTGCCGGATCTGCCGGGCACACTGGATCTAAGCCGGTATGACCGCCAGACGCGGGCCGCCAAGCTGGCGGTGGCAGCCCACCACTTCGGCGCAGATGTGCTGCACGGTCACCTGATCGACGGCGAGGACATGCGCCTCTTCAAGGAAACAAGCATCCCGCTGGCAACGACGATTCACAACACCCGGGCAGCATGGCCAGCGGGACTGGAGACGCTGCAAGCGGGTGATGCCGATCTGCTCATCGCCTGTGCGCAGGAGGTGGAACGGGAGATGCGCGAACTGAACCTGCCCGTGCCAGTGCGGACGGTGTGGAACGGCATCGCAGTGGAGGATTTTATTTCCTCGATTTCGAACGAACCACGCAAGACATCCGAATACGTGCTGGCTTGTGTGGCCAATCCCCGTCCACAGAAGCGCCTGCATCTCCTGCCGGGCATTCTGGCAGCAACCCAACGGGAAGTGGATCGTCGCGGGCTCGGCGTAAGAATGCGATTGATCCTGGCAGGCGAAGCATCCTCACGCAGCCCCAGTGCTGTGGCCTGCTATGAGGAAGTGGAACGCGAGGCCGCGAAGCACAATGTTTCCGAGGCCATCACCTGGACGCACGGGGCACTGGAGACGCGCGAGGTCCTGGCCCAGGCGAATGCCGCCATTTGTTGCAGTGCCTATGAAGGGCTGAGCCTGGCTCACCTGGAAGGGCTGGCGATGGGCCTGCCGCTCATCTCCACCGATGCGGGCGGCACCCGGGAGCTGGCTCGGGGCAATCCCGCACTGAAACTGCTGCCGCTGGACGCGAGCGCGGAAGACTTCGCGGTTGCCATCATTGAGGAAATCACTTCACCTTCTCCGTCTGGCCGCGACATCGTGGAGCGGGACTTCTCCGTGCGACGCATGGCAAGACGGACGAGCTGGCTGCTGAGTTCGCTGGTGAGACAGAAAGCGTCACCGCCACCCTCGGGCATCCTTTTCGTCACCAACAATCTTTCCACCGGTGGAGCGCAATCGTCTCTGCGACGGCTGGCAACGGCGTGGCATGCACAAGGAGTGTCTGTGAGAGTGGCGCTGCTGCAAGAGCATCCCGAATTGCCAACGCCAGGGCGGACAGCCCTGCTGGAAGCGGGCGTACCCGTGATCGTGCCGCAAGCCGCCGGAGTCGTGGACGCTCCTGAGGCCATCGCCGAGATTCTGGATACCTGCGCTCTTTGCCCGCCTGCGACGGTCGTGTTCTGGAATGCCATTCCCGTGTACAAGGTGTTGCTGGCCGATGCATTGTGGTCGTGCCGCATCTTCGATGTGAGCCCGGGAGAGATGTACTTTGCCTCGCTGGAGCGTTATTTCACCCATCCACGCCCGGGGCTCCCCTACCGGAGTGCGCAGGATTACGGCAGGCGGCTGGCGGGCGTGATCGTAAAGTATCATGCGGAGACAGCACTGGCTGCGAAGGCGCTAGCCTGCCCAACCTGTGTGATTCCCAATGGTGTCGCACTGCCTGAACAGGCTGTTGGTATCTCGGTGAAGAGTGGGACATCCCCATTCCGATGGGGCACGGCCGCACGATTGAGCCCGCAGAAGCGGCTGGAAGATTTACTGAAGGCCTTCCGGCTGGCACTACCAGATCTCCCGCCCTGTGAACTGCACATCGCCGGAGGGCCGGAGCACGATGGGGCCACGTACGTGGAGGAATTGCATCGACTGGCGGAGGGGCTGCCCGTGGTGTGGTGCGGCGACCTTGAGGACATGGAAGCTTTCCATGCTCAACTGGATGCTTTTGTGATGATTTCCGAGCCGGCGGGCTGCCCCAATGCTTCGCTGGAGGCACTGGCAGCGGGACTGCCGGTCATTGCGACGGACTTTGGCGGAGCATCCGAGCAGGTGATGGATGGCAAGACAGGGCTGCTGGTGCCCAATCGCGATGCAGGAGCTCTGGCCGCGGCCATGGTCCAGATGGCTGGAGATGAGAACTTGCGGCGGAATTGCGCACGTGGGGCGCGGGAGCATGTGGAGAGCCAGTTCAGTCTGGAGAGGATGGAGAAGGCTTACCGGGATGTGCTGCTGGGGAGTTAAGATGTGAATTTTGCCTCACACAAAGGCACTGATCTGATGGCGGTTCTAAAAACTGTCAGCTCTTTGTGCCTTCGTGCCTTTGTGTGAGGAATCTCAACGCTATCCGGCCCAGAGCTGCCGATCCTCTGAAAACAAACTCGCCGCGTCGGCGTTTCCTGCCATTCTCCATTCTGTTTCACGAGTTTCTTTCCTTTTCCCGTTCACTCACTCCCTTTGTCTCATGCAACGCCGCGCTTTTCTTTCCTCCACCCTCGCCGCGATTGGAGCGGGCTCCCTGCCTGCCTTTGCCGCGGGTCCGATCAACCGGGCGGGCAAGAGCCGCATGATGCTGGGTCTGGCGGCTTATTCCTTCCGCGAATACTTCAAGTGGATGCGGGGCAAGGAGCAGAAGCCAAAGGACGGCAAACCGCAGTGGGAGATCAATGACTTCATTGACTACTGTGCGGAGCAGAACTGCCCCGGTGCTGAGCTGACCAGTTATTTCTTCCCGCCGACGGTGGATGCAGCCTACCTCCTGGAGGTGAAGCGCCATGCGTACCTGCGTGGGGTGAACATCACGGGCTCTGCCGTGGGCAACAACTTCGCCTTGGCAAAAGGCAAGGAGCTGGATGACCAGATCGCCGATGTGAAAAAGTGGATCGACTACTCCGCGATCATGGGCGCACCGCACATCCGGGTGTTCGCAGGCAGCCCCAAAAAGGACCTCAACTTCGAGGAAGCGACGGCCAACTGCATCGGCGCGTATCAAGAATGCCTGGACTACGCTGGCCAGAAGGGCGTGTTCCTGGGAATCGAGAATCACCACGGGTTGGTGGCGGAGCCTGCCAATCTGATCAAGATCATCGAAGGCGTGAGGAGCGCTTGGGCGGGGATCAACTTTGACAGCGGCAACTTCATCACCGCGGACCCCTACGGCGACCTGGAAAAGATCGCCCCCTATGCGATCAACGTGCAGCTCAAGATGCGGGTGAAACCCACAGGTGGCCCCAAGGAAGGGGAGGCCAGTGATGTGCCCCGGGTGATCAAGATGCTCCGGAATGCCAACTACCAAGGCTGGTTCACCCTGGAATTCGAGGACAAGGAGGACCCGTTTGTCGCGGTGCCCCGGATCCTCAATGAACTGCGCCCGCTGCTGGGCTGAGTGCCCGATAGTATGTCCATTTTAATACCGGGACACGGTTAAACGAAACCCCGGCCGCTCCCCTCCCCACCTCAGATCAACCTCTCCTCCATGTCCACAGCTCCCAAGCTCACCACAACCCAATGGCTCATCTGCTTCATCGCAGCCTTGGGCTTTGCCTTCGACATCTATGAACTGCTGATGCTGCCGCTCATCGTGGGTCCCGCGCTGCAGGAGTTGATCGGGGCCGCGCCCGGCACACCAATATTTAACGACTGGGTCGGTAAACTTTTCTACATTCCGGCGATTGCGGGCGGTATCTTCGGGTTGCTGGGAGGCTACTTGACGGACCGGTTGGGCCGGAGGCGGGTGCTCACCTGGAGCATTCTTCTGTATGCGTTCTCCGCCTTTGCCGCAGGCTATTCCACCAGCGTGGAGATGCTTCTCGTCTTCCGCTGCCTGGTCTTTGTCGGCGTCTGTGTGGAGTTCGTCGCCGCCGTCGCGTGGCTGGCAGAGCTTTTCCCAGATCCGAAGCAACGCGAAAAAGTTCTCGGCTACACCCAGGCATTCTCTTCCATCGGCGGACTTCTGGTCGCGGTGGCCAACGGCCTCTGCATCAAGTATTCCACCAACCTTCCGGCGATTCATTTCCCGGATCTCCTCACCGGGATTTTCGGTGGCCATGTGGTAGGCGATGAACACGCCGCCTGGCGCTACACGTTGATGTCGGGTCTGATCCCCGCCATTCCTCTGATCCTCATCCGCCCCTTCCTTCCGGAGTCACCGGCCTGGTCGAAGAAGAAGGCCGAAGGTACTCTCAAACGTCCGAGCATTGGCGAGTTGTTCACCCCTGAGTTGCGCCGCACCACCCTGGTCACCACAGCCATGTTTGCCATGGCCTACGGAGCTGCGTTCGGCGCCATCCAGCACATTCCCCGCATCATCCCTGGGCTTGCTGAGGTGAAGGAGGCGTCGAAAGCAGCCTCAGAGGCGGCAGTCAAAGCCAATGAAGGCAAGCCTGCCGATGTCATCAAAAAGGCTTCGATCGGGGCAGGCAAAAAAGCTGAACAATCCATCGCCGCCAATACCACCAAAGTGCAGGAGGTGGGCGGTCTCGTGGGCCGATTCCTGCTGGCAGCCCTGGCCGTTGTCATCGTCAGCCGTCAGAAACTGCTGCGATTGTTTATCGCTCCAGGTCTGCTGGTCATGCCCGTGGTTTTTGCCTATTGCGCGGTGACGGGCCTGATACCGTTGCAGATTGGCATCTTCTTCGCCGGCCTGCTCACCGTCGGTCAGTTCAGCTTCTGGGGGAACTATCTGCCCCGCGTGTATCCCGTCCATTTGCGCGGCACGGGAGAGAGTTTCGCGGCCAACATCGGCGGGCGATTGATCGGAACGTCCTTTGCGTGGATCACCACCACGCTCGCCACCACCTCAGACTTGGCGATGGCCCCCATGAAGCTGGCCTACACCGCAGCGGCGGTGGGCTTGGGCGTGTATGTGGTGGGCTTTGCGCTCTCGTTCTTCCTGCCAGAGCCTAAGGAGGAGCTGCCAGAGTAAGTGCGCGAGTGAGTTCGAAATGCTTCTAAGGGGTTGGAGCGCTTCAGGCGCTCCAACCCTTTTTTGTATCCAGCTCAGTTTGACAGCGCTTTTTCCGAGAAGAAAAACTCCTCGCCGGAGGGGACATCAATGCCCATCTCTTTCAACGCGAGTGCGGCGATGGTGCGCACGGGGTAATATTTGTCTGGGAGGGTGCCACAACCGTCGTTGGAGACGAAGCGGGGATCTCTGAGGGCGCGGACGAAATAGTCGCGCGTCGTAAACGCAAGGTGTGCTTGCCCGTGAATCCTCCGGAGAAGTCGGGCGGCGGCGATTCGCACCGCAGGAAAGTCCGAGTAGATCATGAGGTCAGCGACGTGACGGGCGGCGGAGGCTTCTCCCAGGCGTAGTGCCGCGAGGTGGAGCATCTCGATATACTCGGCGCTGGCGGTGGGCGCTGCGGTATTGGCGGCGACCTCGGCGATTTGGCAAAGGATCTCTGGGAGGGCAGGTTCGTCAGCGTTGGTCAGAGCGTTGAGGATCTCGTCGCGGAGGTGCTCCGTGGGTTGGGCGGAGTTCGTCGCAAAGTAGTCGTTGAGAGTGGTGTCCGCGAGGCAGACGGCCTTCAGTTGGGCAAGGAGTTGGGTGGTCTGCGGGATCAGCACGGGATCGGGTCGGGTGAGGACGCGAGCGCGAACAGCCGAAGGAGGTGTGAAATGGAGGGAAAGGGCGGGCAGAGCGACGAGGAGGATGCCAGTGACGAAGGCCAGCCAGGCGTGAGTGCGTTGTTTCTCCATGTCGCTACAACGGGCGAGGGGGAGAGGGAATTAGGTGGGTTGGGGGGCGAGGGGAAAGGGATAAGGGTTGGGAGGGATTGATGGAGGGGTTCAGGAGACGGCTTCGCTGTGGGAGTGGCGGCATTGCAGAAGCCTCGCTAGAGCCTCCTCACGTCGGCTGCTACGGGGCTCGGTGTTGGGGGTGTTGAGTGGTTGGGAAAAGCTGAATTGGCTGATGAGTGTTTAGGCAGGCTGATGGAATGGGCTGTGGAGGAAGCGCCAGCCCACAGGCCGGTTTCGGGTGTTGGCCCTATGACTCCCCTTCTGCCATTGAACGGAAGCTACATGGCATTTTGTAGCTGACGACGTGAGGAGGCACTGACTGCGCTTCTACGGGGTGACCACACCTTTAAGTATTGTAATGTCCCATAACCCTGGCGCTTCGGAGCTGCCGATTAGAGCGACGGAGTCGTCAGGAGACGTGCGACTGAGCAAACTAGAGTTTGTACTACGAACAGCTTCGGGCTGTGGAGTCAACCTTGGTCGACGCTTGCAGCCCGGAGCGCCATCAGCGCAGACAGATGGGTATTGAAGTTTCGCTCCTGGTTTTTGCCGTCAGGGCTCCAGTCTGCGGGATAGAGGCCGTTCTGCAAGATGCCGGGGCGGGAGAGGGACTGGGCGGTGGCTTGCAGGGCGCGGTCGATGAGTTGGACGGTGGCGGGATGAAGTCCGCCTTTTGCCAGGGCGTCTTTGGTTTGAGCAAGGTAGCGGGCGAAGATGCCTTTGAACAGGCAGCCGTCCCAGCCTGAGGTGCCAAGCTTTTCCACAACGATGCCATCCGCATCCATGAAGCCTGCCTGGGTTAGCACTGCCTCGATCACGCGGGCAGCTTCGTCCAGGTGCCTGGGTTCGCCGGTGAGGGCGGCATATTCCACGAGGCCGCCAAGGTAGACGCCTTGATTATAACTCCACCAGTCTCCCACATGGCCGGGGGCATCGACCACGCCGCGACCGTCGAAGAGTTGTTTCTCATGCAACCAGGCGATGGCTTTGCCGGCAGGCTCGCGGTAGCCACCATCTGGGACGCGGACGGCAAGGCGGGAGGAGAGGATGAGATAGAGGCCGTTGGTGATGGCGTTGGGCTTCTGCTTGCCCGTTTCCTCGCACCAGATGACGCCGCCATCCAAATCCGGCCGCCAGTTCTTCAACATGTGGGCGTGGATGGCACGGGCGGTGGCGAGGTATTTGGCATCGCGAGTGCGGTCATACATCTTCAACCAGGCGATGGCCCACCAGGCGGAATCATCCAGGTACTCGTTCCGGAACTCGGTGTGGCGCGAAGGACGGGCCATGCGGGCGGCGAGACGGGTGTCATCTTGGGCGGACCACTGTCCTTTCTTCCGAAGGGCTTCCGCGACTCTGGGCCAACGCTGCACGGGGTCCCGCTGAAGGTCATGCATAGCCTCCAGCCGGGCATCGAAGGTTTTTGACTGGGTGACCGTCGCGCAGTCGACCATCAGCTCCACGGCATTGGCCGCAGACCACCAGGGAGCATTGACGCGCCCCTCCCAGTGGGCCCGGAGCTGGTCCCCTTCCCTGTCCAGCCAGATGCTGATGGGATCACACCAATAACGCTCGTCGAGGACTTTGAGCCCAGCCTCGACTGCCGTGGATGCCTGTGAGGCTGCTGCAACCGCATTCCCGCCACCCGCGAGGGCGGCAAAGATTTTCAACAAGGAACGACGGGACGGACGGGAGAGAGAGATCATGGGAGAGAGTTGCGGCTCCACTCCACCTTATTCGAAAGCATGCTGTCACCCTCAAAAACAAAACGGTACAAAAAATCGTTCCGGATGAATGCCCCCAAGTCACTCGCAAGGTTGGGTTCAATGGGAAAGCGGTGCCGTGGAAGATAGAGCGGCCTGCGAGCGCAGACTGCGATAGATCCGGCTCATCCCAAAGTCCTTCACGAAACGTTCCATGGTGAGGTGCGACTTGTCCATCTTCAGCAGATAGTCATGGGCCGCCATGACCTGACGCACGCTTGCTGCCTTCCAATTCGCCTCGGCCATTGAACTGTAATAGAGGGGATAATTGGGACCAAGGTATTCCACGATGCCCGAATTCCAGTTAACCAGAAGCGGAGTTGAACGGGCGATGCACTCCAGCACCACATTGTTGGCGGCGGCTTCAACAACTTCCGTCATCGCAACACAGCCCGAGAGCAATGAATCGTACGCGGCGGGTTCAATAAAGCCAATCCGCTCCACGCTACCATCCTCCTCCACCCCAGCCATGGGACCTGTCTGTTTGGCAAGCCAGAGCTTGCGCACTCCGGGGCAGCGCAGCTCCTGGATCGCCTCAACCCGGCGGATCCAGCGCCCCAGAAAAACAATCCGCCTGTCTGCAAGCCAGGCAGCAGGCGACCAAGGCTGGACATTGAAATCGGTCGGGTGCCACAGCATGTCCACCGGCACGCCTATGTCCGCCTCCTCAAGAAAGCGCTGCTGGTAGCGGGTCAATACATACAGGCCTTTGCATGACTTCAGCGCCCCTGCCTTTTCCAGTGCGGCTTTGAGGTCGAAGAGACCTACACATGGGTTGAACGAAGAGAACGGCTGGTGAAACACCCCCACCCAGGATTCAGGAAACGGCTGCTCTGACATGAGTTGCCAGTCTACTCCGCTGATCAGTGACACTTCGCCACCACCATAGACCTGCTCCAGACGGTCCATGAACTGCCCCCAGTCATGGCGGAGACCGAAGTCAAACTTGCCGACGAGCTTGATCACGCCTTCAGGTTTTGATTCGCGCACTGGGTCCGATCCTTTGCGGGCATCGGGACCTGGCACTGCCGTCAGAGCCTGATTGCGCTCGCGATAGTGCCGGAGAAGCGGCTCTGGATACCTAACGCAAGTTGCTCCTGCATAAACAAACTTCCGAATTCGATTCCAATCAGTAGGTTCGCCCAAAAGATGGGTATCCACGTCCCAGGGAATGCTTTTCAACCAGTTCCGATAAAAGATGCCGGCCGTAGTGACCTGCCCTCTCAGCAAACTTGTAGCTTCATTGATCAGCCACTCACCCGTACCCGTCTCTGTATAGAAGGGGTGGTAAATGAAGTCCGCATTCTCCTTGATGGCAAAAGTG
>JBGGMQ010000970.1:0-2809 GCA_041287975.1 Verrucomicrobium sp.
CTTGACTCTCGCCATGGGGGTGGCGGTCTTTCTGAGCATCCGCATGGCCAACCGGGCTGCACTCTCGGGGTTCTCCAACTTCACCGAACTCATCACAGCGGAGAGTGATTTCATCGTCCAGGCGTCGGCGGGCCCTTTGTCTGAGGGGGCGCTCATGGAAATCAGAGCCGCTCTTGAGCCCTTCCCCGCCATCTGCGTGCCCGTGATCGAAACTACGGCAGCCCCTCCGCGCAAGCAGGATGAAACAGCCGGGCTGAGCCAGCGCGAGACTTTCACTTTGTACGGCTTGGATCTGGTGGCGCTGCAAAATGTGGGGGCCGCCAAAGGGAGCGCCTCGACTTTGGCAAACGATGGCCTGCAATCCCTGTCCGCCTTGGGCAAGTCGAATGCGGTCTTCATCAGCGCGGCGCTGGCTCGACATCGTGGATTGGAGCTGGGCCGTCCCTTTCCGTTGGTGCTTCAAGACAAGAGTCTGACTTTGGAAGTGACGGGCATCATGCCTGACCGGGATGAGGCGGTGAAAATGCCAGAGACTTTCCTGCTCATGGATTTGCCCGCCCTTCAAAGGCTGCTGGAGCGGCAGGGCAGTCTGGACCGGGTGGAGATTGTTCTGGAGAACGGCACGCTGGCCCAGCAGGCGAGACCAGAGGTGCGCAAGCTGATGGAGACGCTCGCCGATCAGCGCTGGAGGCTGGCCTCCCCGGCGAACAGACGTGAATCGGCCTCGGTCATGACGAGGGCGTTCCGGTGGAATCTGGGCATCCTCTCCATGCTGGCCCTGATCGTGGGGCTGTACCTCGTGTTTCAGGCTCTGGATGGGGCCGTGGTGCGGCGGCGTGAGGAAATAGGCGTCTTGCGTTCGCTGGGAGTGGAGCCGCAGGCCTTGCAGTGGGCATGGCTGGCGGAGTCACTGCTCCTGGGGGTGATGGGCGCGGTGTTGGGCGGACTGCTTGGATGGGCGGGAGCTCTGGGAGCAGTGAAACTGGTCGGCCAGACGGTGAATGTGCTCTACCACACCACCCACACGCAAAGTGTTGGATTTACTGGGGAGGATGGACTCGTCGCGCTGACGTTGGGCATCGGAGCCAGCCTTGTCGCGGGCTGGTGGCCCTCCCGGCAGGCAGCGCTCACGCCACCCGCGCAATTGCTCTCCCGGCACATGCCACAGCCAGCGGCGCGACATCGTTCGAGGCAAGTGTGGCTGGGCGTGTTTTGGGTGGCGCTGGCAGCGGGGTTGTCATTGGCCCCCCCTTTGAGACTGGAGGGCGGAGGTCGCTTTGCTCTCGCGGGCTACGGTGCGGCTTTGTGTCTCGTGCTGGGGGGCGGACTGCTCGCGGGGGCCAGTCTGCAATGGGTGGGTCGTTTCCTGCAACCGCTGGCTCGCTACTCTGGCCCGGTGCGGCTGGCGGCGAGTCATCTGCGCCGGGCCTCCTCGCGGCATCGACTGGCGGTGGCCGCACTGCTGTGTGCGGTGGCCATGACCGCAGGCATGGCCATTTTGGTGGGCAGTTTCGACAGAACGATGAGGGGCTGGATCAACCGGACCTTTCAGGCAGATCTGTATGTCTCCAGCGACGGGGCTCAGAGCGCCACAGCCCAGAACCGCATCCTCCCCGGCACTTGGCGCGCCATCGGGGCCCTGCCCGAGGTGCAGGAACTGAATGGCATCTGTTTCCTGCCAGTGCAATTGCCGGGGGGGGATACCATCCTGGCAGCGGGAGACTTGGGCTTCATGCAGCGCCATGCCGACATGGCATGGATGCAGGCGCCTCAGTCGGAGGCGATCCATGACGCCACACAGAATGAAAGCTTGTGTCTCGTCAGCGAGGCTTTTTGCGAACGCTTTCAGAAGAAGCGGGGCAACCAGGTCAGTGTGCCGACGCCCGCAGGGGCCAAGGTCTTGACCATCGCGGGCGTGTACTCCGACTATGGCAATGAGCGGGGCACCATCATTGTGGACCGGGCGCACTACTCCCGTTGGTTCACCGACGATTCAGTTTCCCGTCTGGCGGTGCAGCTCAAGCCCGGCAGCGATGCGGGTGCCATCCGGGCACGTCTCTTGCAGGAGTATCCGGGGCTCTCCGTCTTTACGAACGCGCATTTGCGCACGGAGGTCATGCGCATCTTCCGTCAGACCTTTGCCATCACTTATGCCCTTGAACTCATCGGTGTGATTGTTGCCGTGGTGGGACTCGGGATGACGCTGGCCAGTGTGCTGCTGGAACGGCGTGCGGAGTTGACCACGTTGCGGGCTCTCGGTATGACACGGGATGAGATGGCCCGTGCCACCATGATGGAGGGCGTGTTTCTCGCATTGGCAGGCACCGTGTGCGGGCTGCTGGTGAGTGTGGCTTTGGGCTGGGTGCTGGTCTTTGTGATCAACAAGCAAACCTTCGGCTGGACTTTGCAATTCACGTTGCCCTGGATGCCGATGGCGGTTCTGGCCGCCATGGTGCTCACCAGTGCGGCTGTGGTATCGTGGGCGACAGGTCGCTGGGGGGCGGATCTACCAGCAGACAGGGAGGAATGATGAACGTCGTATTCTCAAACATCGTGGAAGCGCTATACCAACGACGCTGGGCGGCACTGTGTGTCTCTGTGGTTTGTTTTGTGCTCGTACCGAATATCAGGAGCGATGAGGCCACACTGAAGACCCCAGAAGGTTTTGCCTTGCCGCAGCCGGGAAGGAAGTTTGAGTTCCCCAGAGATCACGGCAGCCATCCGGAGTTCAAGATCGAGTGGTGGTACGTCACTGGCCATCTGTATACCGAGGGAGGACGGAGATTCGGATTTCAGGCGACCTTTTTCC
>JBGGMQ010000971.1:0-4633 GCA_041287975.1 Verrucomicrobium sp.
GTCAGAGACTGATATGCCAGAGACTCCCTATGAGTACCGCAGAGACGAGCGCATCACACTCAAAAAAAGTGCCGCCAGCTTTTGCCAGCGGCACCACACCAGATTCAGACTCCCAGGCAGGCTTAGCCTCAAACTCAAGCGCCACCCAGGTCAAAGAGGATGCCCTCTGCATCCTGGTTTGCCTTTATCGTGAGCCTGCCCGCCGTTTCCGTGCTGGCCGCATCCCCTGCGGTGAGCGGCGCACCATTCACCGTGAGGCTGCCCTTCGCCAGCTGCAACCAGGCTCCCCGCCCCTCCAGGAGGTCATGGGTGATTTCCTCACCCGCCTTGACCTTCAGACGGTAGATGCTGGCGTCCTGGTGGATGACGGCCGAGTCCTCCCTGCCGTCTTCGGAGATTACCAGTACCTTCGCCTGTTCGGCGTGTTCCGGTTTCGGATGCCACTCCGTGTAGCTGGGGGTGAGCCCGCGACGTTCTGGGAAGATCCACATTTGCAGCATGTGAGTCGCCTCGGTTTGGGAGGGGTTGTACTCACTGTGACGCACACCACTGCCCGCACTCATGAGCTGAATCTGGCCCGGCTTGAGCACCCGGCCGTTGCCCATGCTGTCCGCATGCTGCAGCGCGCCTTCCAGCACATAGCTGAAGATCTCCATGTCCCGGTGCGGATGCGTCGGAAATCCACCGCCAGGGGCGATGCGGTCCTCATTGATCACCCGCAGGCTGCGAAAGTGCACGTGCTCAGGGTCATTGTACTCGGCAAAGCTGAAGCTGAACTTGGAATCAAGCCAGCCGTGGTTGGCGTGGCCGCGGTCATTGGATTTACGAAGAGTGATCATGGCTGAAAAGGGATGGAGATTGAACTTTAGTGATCGCCAGTCCGGATGGAGCTGACACTCACGACCATCCCTTTTTACCAGGCAGGAACCAATACTTCCCGAGCACCCGTAGCATACCCTGCAGGTTGGCTCGAAGATGGCCTCAGAACCCGTTTGGATAAAAGCGCTGGGTGTGTTGCGAGGCATTTTGAGTCTGGACAAGGCGCGAAGAGGGCGTGAATCGTGATTCACAACCGATGAGCAACGCCGTCCAGGCTCAAAAGGACCGCAACCCGGAGGGGCAGTTCTCAGTCTCGGCGAAGCCGCTCTTATCTCATCTCCTTAAACTAACCTGCCACACCCAGATGTTTTTATCCAAACAGGTTCTCAGCCTTTCCTCTTCCGCCGCCCTGCCACCAGCCAGCCCAGTGCCATGACCAGAAGCAGGCCGCGACCCGGCTCAGGCACGGCCACCAGGTAGATGCTTCCCGTGGTACTGAACGAGTCTGTATCCCATTTCAGCCCAAGGGCAGAAACATCCGCACTGAGGAAGTCAAAGGCATAGCCACTGTTCGTGAAAGTGCTGCCCAACTGCGTCCAGTCGATGAGGTTGAACACGGCGTTCTCCGTGGGAACAAAACCCGCCACGAGACTGACGGACAATGTACCCGTCAGGTTCAGCGAGGTGAGGCCGTTGATGGCATCATAACCTCCGGTCGTTGCCCCTCTGCTGGCACCCCCCAGATCGAAGTAGAGGATACTCCCCGTCGTGGTGTTAAGCGCACCTTCAATGGTGGCCACACCCGTCACCCCGCCGCTGCCAATGCGAAGGTTTCCCGCGGAATCCACGCCCCCAATTTTCACCGTGCCTAGCAGGTCCAAGGTCGCCCCGGCAGCCACCGTCACCTTGCTGTTGAGGATGCCAGAGGTAGTGATGGCCAGAGTACCTCCGGTCACATTCGTGGGCCCAGTGTAAGTGTTGATTCCGCTCAGCGTGAGAACGCCACCTGTCGACTTCGTCAGCGCCGTCTGGGCCGTGGCACCGTCGGCGATCACTCCAGAGTACGTGCTCGTGCCCGTGACAATGAGCGTGTTCACGCCGGAGGCGGCACTGTTGGTCACGAGAGCGGTGCCGGTGCCTTCGTGGGAGAGACCACGCACTGTTTCATTGTACCCATTCAAGTCGTAAGTGCCGGCGGAGTTGTTTGCCGTGTCACCCAGCACGACAAAAGTGGAGTTGGGGAGAACCTCGGAGGCGCCATTTTTGAGGATGCCACCATTTTTCACGATGGTATTGGCTCCGTTGGTCGCGCTGTTGTTCGTACCGTAGCTGTTGGTGGTGTTGGTGAAAGTCACCGTAGCCCCGTCAATCACGGTGTGAGAACCTACGTTGTTTCCCGTAATCGCACCGGTCACGAGGAACTGCCCTCCCTGGAAGACCACCGTACGTGCCCAGTTGTTGTTGCGGGAGATGGCTCCCTGCAAGGTCAGCAGATGGCCGCTCGTGTTTCGAACCACCCCCAGGGCGGTCCCACTGTTGTTGCCATAGGAGAAGGCGCGAGTGATGATGGCATCCGAGGCACCAATATACTGGAGGATGGCTTCAGTGCCGATGCTGGCAGTCACGCCGAGCACTATGCTGCCTGCCGCGCTGCCCAAGGCACTGGCTGAATTGAACTTCAGCACTCCGTCCGTCACTTGAAGGTTGCCGGTGAAGGTGTTGTTCCCGTTGAGCGTCCATGTATTGGCACCGTCTTTGGCGACGGTGACCACACGAGTGGTGAGAGTATCGATCACAGTGTCACTGATGATTCCGTTCACCACCCCTTCGCCGTTCACGGTACCGCCGAGGAAAATGGTCCTGTTCGCAGTGGCTCCCTCCGCATCGATGTTGCCGTCGATAGTAAGCTTGCCTGCCTGAACATAGAGCCGGCCTTGCCCACCCCCGCCGTTGACCAGGGAGATCCTGCCTTTCAGGACGTTGTCCCCTGCAATATTGACGATACCGGAGGGGACGGTGGCACCACCCTCACTGCTGAGCTGGTAGGTGATGCTCTGATCCAGAGTGATATTGCCACTGGTGCCGTCCAGATCGAAACGGGGCAGCACGGCCGTGGCTGTAGATTCCAACGTGCTGGTGCCACCACCCGCGACTCTCACCACTTTTGCTCCTGCGCCAAGATTGGCCTGCTTCGTGATCACCAGGCTGCCCGCCACGATGTTCACGTTGCCGGTGAAAAGGTTGTCGCTGAGCAGGAGGGTGCGACCCAAGCCAGTGTGCGTGATCCCGCCGTTTCCACTGATGATGCTCTGCACGTTGAGGACTGCCCCACTGACGGCGTGCAACGTCCCGCCATTGTTAAGAGTGATGAGCCCCGTCAAGGTGCCTGCCGCGCTGGTGCTGCTGTTTCCCACGGTACCGCCGTTCAACAGTTCGAGTTCCTCGCTGAGTGACACGCCCACGATGTCGAGAACTGCTCCGGCATGCACCCGGGTGCGGTTGACCGCACCAAGTGCCCCCAAGGCGTTGGCGTGACCGATCTGCACCACGCCTTCGAGAATGTTGGTAACACCAAAATAAGCGTTGTTATTAGACAGGATGAGCAGGCCTTGACCCGATTTGGTCAGACCGTTTTGGATGGAGTCCAGCAGCTTGCTGCTGATCTTCAGGGTGTCCACCGCGAGGTTGACACGCACAATGAAATCCGAGTCCTCATCCGCCACGGTAAGACCTTCGCCACCGCTGATCTCAGAATAGCTCAGCACTGCCGGCACTTCTGGAACGGGAGGGACGGCGGTGGGACTACCCGGAATGAGGAGAGAACCTCCCGTCTTGAGAATGCTGTCCACAGAGAAGACGGCTCCTGCCCCCAGAGTGATGCTGTTCTGGCTGGCGATCTTGAGGGTGTTGAGCATTTCACTGCCCTGTCCCGTGATGTTGCCTGTGCCCGTGAGTTGCAGGTCTTTGCCCGTCACTGAGGTGCCGGTGGCATCAGCCAGGGTGGCGGAATCAGCGGCCAGCAGGGCATTGGCCGTATTGGTATCGGCGACAGTGTCGCCCAACGCACTGTCACCAATGTAATCGAGTCCGCGGAGGTAGCCTGATCTGATGTCAATCGCAGCGAACGCACTGCCGCCAAAGTAGATGCCCTTGTTGAAAATCTCATCCGCAGGCAGGAAGAAATCACTAAAGCTATAATTGTACACATCCGTGGCGGCCACTCCAGAAAAGGCGAAATTGCCTGCGGCACCAAGACTGCGTGTGGCAGTGCCGTTGAAGGTGAAAAGACTGTTGGCACTGGCGTTGGTCTTGGCATGCGTGATGGTCCCCAGACCGGCCTCAAAGTGGACGCTGTTGGCGGTGGCAGTGGCACTCACGGCGGCACCGCCATTGTTGCTGGCCTGGAGTGTGCTAGTTCCTGTAAAATAGATGTCTGTGGTCGTGGGAAGTGCCCCGCCCACATTCACGCGGACATCCACCAGCCCCTGATTGAGGTAGAGCCCCCCTGTGAAGGTGTGGCCACCTACAGTATTGGTGGCGCCATTCATCACCAGTGTGCCCGCACCCGTCTTCACGAGGGTGACCTTGCGCCCGTTCGCGCCATCCCGAAGCCAGCTGCCGAAGGTGGTGCTGCCTGTGGCGATGTTGGCCGTCAGGCGTGTTGTCCCGGGTGCAGACGAGTTATCCGTTATTTGCACCAGCCCTGCCGGATTCTGCGGTCCGGTGAGACCACCTACTACGATGTCATAACCATTGAGATCCACCGTGGTCGTGAATCCTGCCGTGTACTGCAACACCAGTGCATTGGCCGCAC
>JBGGMQ010000972.1:0-10324 GCA_041287975.1 Verrucomicrobium sp.
CGGGTTCAGATCGCCCAATCCCGAGATGTATTCGTCTCCCTCCAGCACAAACCTGGGGCGCTGGCTGAGGTGGAGCATTTTACCCAGATTCTCAGACTCCCCGGCAACCATCCAGGAGGGGGCTTTGCCGCCGCACTTCAGGATCCAAGCCAGCATGGAGGTCGTGGTCGTCTTGCCATTGGTGCCCGTCACCACCACGTTTTTGGTCTCACCCAGCAGGAATCTGCCCAGAAAGCCGGGCAACGTGGACCAAGGGAGGCGTCGCTCCAGCACGGCGGCCACCTCGGGATTGGAGGGGGGGAAATAGCTGCCGATCACCACATGGTCTGGCGCGGGATCCAGATGCGCGGCCGCGAATGAATCGTGAAATGCGATGCCTGCCTCCGTCAGATACCCGCCCATGGGTGGAAAGATATTCCTGTCGGCCCCAGTGACCCTTACCCCCAACCGCTTCAGCTCCATCGCCAAAGCCCCCATGGCCCGGCCACAGATACCGATGAAGTGGACGTGATGGGGAAGCCGGGAAAAAAGGGCCATTTTGGGCGGACCTTAGCCAGAGAAGGGGCAATTTGCCAGCCTCAGGGCGCATTTTCATCCAGGGCGTACGCATGAATGGAGCGAATAAACTTAAGCGTTGTTAAATATATGGTTTTTCGCGAGGGGCTTACTTCTTAAGGTGGGGGATGAGTCCTCTGCTTCTTCCCCAAGATGCCTTGCAAGCTTTGCGGGCCAAGTTCTCCCGCCTCCCTGACCCCCGCCAGGCTGGCAAAGTCCTCTACCGGCTTGATGAAGTGCTGCTCATCGCCTTTTGCAGCACTTTGTGTGATGGCGAGAGCTATCTGGACATGGAGGACTTCGCCCAGAGCCAGCTGGCCTGGTTGCGAACCTTTCTGCCATTGGAGCATGGAGCGCCTTCCCATGATGTGTTTCGCAATGTGCTCATGAGCGTTGCCCCGCAAGCCTTGCTGGAGGTGCTCACCAGCTGGTGTGGAGATCTCAAAGGCAAGCACATTGCCATTGATGGCAAGGCCCTGCGGGGCACTCACAACGCCGAAGCTGGCAGGTATCTGGTGCACCTGCTGCGGGCCTGGGTGGATGATTACCACCTCAGCGCCGCCCAGGTGGTCTGTGAAGAGAAGAGCAATGAAATCGAAGCCATCCCCCGGCTGCTGGGAAGCCTGCAACTTCAAGGAGCCACCGTTACTATTGATGCCATGGGCACACAGAGCCACATTGCCGGGCAAATCGTTGAGGCTGGGGCCGATTACGTTCTAGCGCTCAAAGGCAACCAACCAAGCGCTCTTCAAGCCGTCAGCGCCCACTTCAAGGAGGCTGAGTCCTCAACTCTCAAGACATCGCTGCACCGCAAAAGCGTGACCCTGGAACTCTCCCACGGACGTTGTGAGAGACGCGAGTACACCCTCATGGAGGATCTGAGCTGGTATCACAAGAGTTGGAAATGGGCTGGCCTGCAGAGCGTGGCACAGGTGCGTCGCGAGGTGCAACGCGACTATGATGGCCCGCCTGTAGAGGAGGTGCACTACTTCCTGTGCAGCTTCAAAGCCGACGTGGAACGCCTTGCCAGCTTGGTGCGGGGGCACTGGAGTGTTGAGAACCGCTGCCACTGGGTGCTGGATGTGACCTTCGGAGAAGATCATTGCCAGGTGAGGGATCGCAACGCCGCACACAATCTCACGATCTTGCGGGAGATGGTCATCAGCACCCTGCATCGGCACCCTGCCAAAATCAGCCTGCGCAGAAAGCGCAAACTCGCCTCCCTGGATCCTGACTTCAGACTCCAAATCCTCGCTCTCCTTCATGCGTAAGCCCTGATCAGATGATTCGCCCCAATGTTTTTTGATTGACCGTTGTGCGTCTGCGGTTATGTTCCCGGCTCGTTTTCCAGAAATCCGTAATCTCAACCCAAGTCAGAGTCCCATGCCAGAAATTCAGGTCAAAAAAGGTGAACCCGTTGATCGCGCCCTTAAGCGCCTCAAGACCAAGCTTGAATCTGAAGGGATTCTGGATGAAGTGCGCCGCCTCCGTGCTTTTGAAACGCCGAAGGAAAAGACCCGTCGCAAGGCCCGTGCTGCAGCGAAGCGTGGTAAGATCCGCTTCCGCTTCACGATGAACAAGCCTGCCGACAAGGGCGCCGAGGGCGTGCCTCCGACTGCCTAATTAGGCGATCGCACCTCAGCCGAACAGGCTGACAGTTTTTGAAAAGGCCTTCCCGTCTTGATTGATGGGAGGGCCTTTTTGTTGGTTTTTTGCTGCTATGGGCGAGTTGGAGCTGACCAGCGGTCGGCATTTAACGTCTGCGACGCGGCCTTGCTCCGAGGCATGGTAGTCTCCTGATGCCTTCGATGTTGAGGGACGAGGCGTTCGCCATAGGCCTTCAGCTGGATCCTGCCAAGGAACCTTGGATGTTGCAGGGGAGACCGCAGCAACTCCTTCGGAGTAGAGCTCGTCTAGGCGTACCCAAGGTAGACTCGCTGGAAGCTCGTCCAACCTTGGGCTTGAAGCAGTATTCCATTCGGGGAAGAGCTTCGAGTGTGCATCTGGGTTCCTTGGCTGCCACTCCGACTGCGCGGCCGCTGGCTTGTTCTCCTCACGTCGGCTGCTACATTGCCGGGTGTTGTTGGTAGCGAGGGGTGGGGGACGGTTGTCCCGGTCGGTGGGAGCTTGGGCAGGCTGGTGGAATGGCACATCCCGTTCGAAGTCCCTTGCGCAGGTGTCAGCGACGGGGAGAGGCGATCTCCAAATCGCCTGGGTGAGGGGAGGATGTTGGGCTCCGCTGACCTCTCTTAGTTCCTACATGTCGATCGTCCTCCCGAAAGCGGCGGTTCCCGCACGCACTCCACAGCCCCGACAAGTCGGGGCCAGGCGTTGGGAGATTCCTGGCAGTAGACTCTATTCCGGGCCTGCGATGTCGGAGGCAGATTCGAGGTTCGTGGTGGCAACACCGTAGCAGCTGACGTGAGGAGAACAAGCCAACGGCTGCGTAATTGGGGTGGCGACTTAGGAACCCAGCGGCACACTCGAAGCTCTGCATACCCAGGGCAGTCTCGCTCATGCGAGCTTTGGCGTTGCAGACAGATCCGGGGCGTTTCCTTGGTCTCCGGCCTTACTTCTTCTCAGATCCCGATCCGGCATCTTCTGCCGGGACGCTCGGGGGAGTGGCGGGCTTGCTGGCGGCAACGTCTTGAGGGGGCACACGGAAGACTTTGCCGGTGTAGGGGCATTTCACTTCCATTCCGACGGGAAGTCCGGTGACGTCGACGAGCTGGTTGCTGGCGGCATGCGGGCTGTTCACATAGCCTGGGCGACCTACAATGGGGCTGCCGTAGGGGATGTCTTCGGCTGGCTTTGGGGCGGCGGGTTGGGGTGCTGTGTTGCCAGGAGCCTGACCTTGGGAGGCCACGTTGCCTGACAGGGTGGACGAAGGTGAACTTTGCGGCAGGGTGGCCAGATCTTTCAGCGCCACTTCAGGGATGGAGTTTGGCTGATCTTTCCGCGGGGTTACCGTAGGTGAGGGCGGGCTCACCGGGGTGCGTTCCGGCTTGTTGCGGGTGGCCATCACCGGCTCAGAGCGGGTTTGCAAATTCGAGGGAATGATGAAGGGCTTGTGGGTGTAGGGGCAGATCATCGTCGCACCTGGGCTGGCGTCCTTCACCTCAATCAAGCGAGGCGGGTTCGTGTAAGGCGAGCGGACGTACCCGGGTAGCGCTGGGACGGCAGCCGCAGTCAAGGTCCCCTCTGGGGGTGACATTGTGCCAGGGTCAGCGTTGGCATGCCGCTTCGTCGCCACCGGAGCGGTGAGGGGCGTCGTGGCTGGTCCGCCTTTGGCGATCAGGGGGCGCGTACCGCTCGCACCGTTGGGCACGGGTTTCGATGCAGGGCCAATGGGCAACACAGGGCCGGGAGCACCGAGAGGGTGCCGGGGCGTCCTCATTTCGTAAGAGATGTAGGAGATCAATCCATCACTCCGGATCTTCTGCCATGCCTGCTTTGGAGGCAGGGCGCAGGAGGCTAGGAGAAGAGAGGCCACTGCGCACCCAATAGGTGCCAGATTGGTGATGCGAGAGGCGCTGGTCATGGTTGACTCGATATTGTTGTTGAACGACAAAATGTAGGAAGCAGCTCTCTCGAATGCAAGCTTTGCAATTGATAGAAATTCAAGTTATTTTTAAAATTGCGACTCACGTAGGTTTTTAAGTGATGAAATGGCAAATCGTGTCTGTGGGCAAGCCCGCGCTTCCTTGGGCCAAGGCTGGGATAGAGGATTATACCCGTCGTTTGCGTCGTTCTGCCCAGGTGGATTTTGTCGTATTGAAGGAGGGAACTCCCGACCAGGTCGCCGAGCGCACCCTGGAGGCTTCAAAAGATTCCTGGCGCATCGTGCTCGATGAAAAGGGCAAGCATCTCACGAGCAAGGATTTGTCCGGCTGGATTGCCAAGCAAGAGCTCTCAGGTCGAAAGCGGGTGTCTTTCCTTATTGGAGGGGCCGATGGGCATGCGGCCAGTGTGAAGGCGGCAGCCGATGAGCTGTGGTGCCTCTCGGCGATGACTTTGCAGCATGAAGTGGCCCTGCTCTTGATGCTGGAGCAGATCTACCGTGGCTACAGCATTCTTAGAGGTGATCCCTACCATCGCGAATAGGCCCAAGAGGGCAAAACGACGCGCCAAAACGCCCCCGGCCAATTTTTTTAAAATTTTTGCAACGGACGGTCATTTACCTCTTGCTTGAGAAGCTTCGCAAAATTACTATCCGGCTCTGAACATTCAGGTGGAGTTAATTTATGGGGAACCCGCAAGCATCCATTTTACGACAGGTGATCGAAGGGCATCCTCAGCTGTCCCCGGAGATGCCTGACGGGAAAACTCCCGAGTCCCCGCCAGCTCATGGCAGTGGGGGCAAGGAAACCACTTCAAAAGCCACCGCGGTGCATGCGGGGCACATGAAGCTTCTTTTTGAAAATGCGCCGGTGGCCATGGCGATGTTCGACCACCAGATGCGCTATTTGCTGGCGAACCGTCGCTGGTTGGAGGACTTCAAACTCACCCAGACGGACGTCACGGGCAAAAGCCAGTACGAACTCTTCCCCTCCCTGCATGCCGGCTGGCGTCACGTGTATGACCGCGCTTTGGGCGGGCAGGTGGTGCGCAGTGATCGCGATGCCGTGACCCAGGATGGCCGCCCTGTCGTCTATCGCTGGGAGGTCCGTCCCTGGCGTCATATCGACACCAGCATCGGCGGCGTCATGATCACTTGTGAGCACCTCTACGCCGCCCCTGGTGGCAAGACCGTGACTGAGAGCGGTCGGGAGGCTCCACTGGAGGAAGGCAATGCTTTGTGGCAGAGCGGCCTGCCACTCATGGCTTTGGACGCCCAAGGCCGGGTGCTGCGCATGAGCCGGGGTATTTCCAATCACCTGCTGCCCAAAGGGGTGTCGAATGGCGAGACTCCGTTCTGGGTGTTGTTTGGGGAAACCATGGAGCGCGGTCCGCTGCAGCAGCATGTGCTGGCCACCTTGCGCACCATCCTTTCGGGCGACCGCGAGCACGCCGTCGTTTCCGTTCATGGCGATGACGTCAAGAGCGGAGCTGAAGATCAGGCCGTGCCCGACCGCTGGCTGGTCTCCAAAGCCCCTGGCATCTCCGCAGGGTCTGAAGATCACATCATTCTGGCCGTGGGTCTGGCGGGGCTGGAAACGCCGCCGCCCTTGCTGGCCAGCGTGGCACCCCCACCCGCCGCCGTCATCTTTGGTGATGTCAAAGACGTCATAGCCCCCCTGGCACCCGCGCTTGCTCCCGCACCGCCAGCGCCAGTGGTGGCACCCGCGCCTCCGGCACCTGTGCAGTTGGCTCCTAATCCCGCCGTGGTGGCGGCCGACGAGGGCGTGCAACGCCGTCTGGCCGAGGAAGTGGCGCGAATTCGTGTCGCTCTCAGATCGGCCACAGACTCCGAGTCCCAGTCCCTCCAGCGGGAGGCGCGTCTCCGTTCAGTGCTCGAACTCGCCCCCTGCGGTCTCCTGATCCTGGATGAGCGGGCCCGGCCTCTCTACTGCAATGCCCACATGCACCTGCTGCTGGGGCGACCGCTGGCTGACGGGGGCTCAATCGAGGAATGGCTGGAAGAAGGCTGTCGTGATGAGGCCCATCGCGAGCAGGTTCTCCTGCAATGGCGGGAAGGGATCTGGCGCAAACAGCGCACGGTGGCTCTCAGTCTTTCCAGCATGGAAGGGGTGATCAAGGACATCGAAGTCCGCCCTGTCTCCCTGCCTGGAGGCGGTCTCCTGGCCATGTGGCAGGACGTGACTGACACCCGGAGGAGCGAGGAAATGCTTCGCTCCACCGAGTCCAAGTTTCGCACGCTCGTGCATGAGAACCCTCTGCCTGTGCTGCTGGCAGATCGGCTGGGGGCAGTGTTTGACGCCAACCCCGCTGCGGAGTCATTGCTTGGCTACAGCCGTGCGGAGCTGCGTCGCATGCGGATGGATCGCTGGCTGGACACGGAAAGTGTGGCCCAGCGTGCGGCGACTCTGCGGGACATGCTGGACCATGGCGAACGCGCTGCATGGGTGACCGTGAATGTGGTGCATCGTGATGGTGACATCCGCGAAGTGGATCTGCGTCTTGCCATCGTGCCAGACGCCCTTGGCCAGCCTCTCTTCACCATTCATTTCTTCCAGCCCAAGGAAGCAGAGCATCCGGAGTCGTTGCTGCTGGATCCGGGCGAAATTCAAAGTTACCGCGAGAGCGAGAGTGCTGCCGGGGAGGAGCCGCAGGCTCCGCCACCCATGGTGATGCGCCCCGTAGTCCTGCTCATGACGGATGTGCACGGTCGAATCTCCGCCTGGAGTGCCGAGGCCAAAGACGAATTCGGATTCGAAGAAGGCGAAATCGTCGGGAGGGGATTGCACACGCTGTTCCGTCCCTCGGACGCCACCGGTTTCTATGCGGAACTGTCGGCGTTGAGCGCCGCAGTGCCAGGGCCTGCCGCCCATTGGCCATTCTATCACCGTGATCTTGGGCGCAAGGAAGGGGACTTCTCCATCCAGTCGCACACCCAGGACGGTGCTCTGTCCGTGTCGCTCCTGAAAGAGTTGCCCGGCCCGGCCATTGAGGATGCCGCACCCCAATCTGCCAAAGCTGAGCCTGCAGGTGCCATTGCCAAGGAAGAGTCCGCGGCTGCACCACCCGCCAAGTTGGCCTCCGCCGAGCTTCAGCGGGAGCGTCTGATGATGGGTGAGTCCTACCGCCGGGTGAAGAATCATCTGCAGATCATCACCTCCATGCTCAGCCTGCAGGTGAGCACGTTACGGAATGACGAGGCCCGGGACGCCCTTCGTTCCAGCCAGAACCGCGTGCGTTCGCTCGCCTCCCTGCACCAGCATCTCTACCTGCTCGCATCGGGCGAAATGAGCGGCTTCCAGAATTTTGCCTCGGGTTTGGTGGACCATCTACGCGAGTGCTATGACCTCTCGGCGTCTCGCGTCAGGCTGGATTTGAAGGTGCAAGACGAGTCCCTTCCTGAGGACTGGCTCATGCCTCTGGCCCTGTCGTTGAACGAGATGATCTCCAATGCCTTCAAGCATGGGTACCCCGATGGGCGAGGTGGCAGGATGGAGGTGCAGCTGAATTGGGACAGCCAAAAGGGGCACTTGATCGTGAATGATGACGGTGTCGGCATGTCCACGGACTTGGATGACTATCGCGGCAATGGACTGGGACTGAAGATATTGCGGGTGTTCTCGGGCCAGCTGGGCGGTGTGGTGAAGATCCATTCCGCGCCGGATCGGGGAGCGAGCTTCCATCTGGAGTTCCCCGTGACAGCGAATTTGCCCAGCTAAAAAGGCCGGATCCGGGCCTGACAGAGTGACAGTCTTTTTAGTTGCGGAATGGTTCAATTTACAGTGATATTAACAATCACTGTAAACTATGGCATTCTCCGCCCCAATACGCGTACTTCTCCTCGACAAAAGACCGCTGGCGGGGGCGGGAGCAGCAGGCTCGGTGTTTGCCATGGGCCATCAGGTGGCGGGCGTCGCCAAGACGGGAGCCGAGGCGTTGCGCCTGGCGGAAGAGTTCAGTCCGGACGTCGTCCTCATGGGCGGACCTCCGACTGAGATCCCGGAGATGCTGCCCACGGCCGGCGAGTTTCTAAAACGGGGCCGGGTGCCGGTGGTCATTCTGATCGCCCCTGAGGCGGACTCAGGTTGGATTCACGAAGCCCAGTCACTTCCCGGTTGCGGTTTCGCCTGGGAACCTTTGCGTTCAGGTGAATTGCGTCTGGCACTGGAAGGGGTCGTGATCCGCCACCGCCAGCAGAGCGCGGAAGCCAGGCGGGAACGCCTCGTGCTACAGGCATTTCAAAGTTTCAACGAAGCCGTGATTGGCGTCGACTTCTCGGGCCGGGTGCGATTCTTGAATGCCGAGGCTGAGCGCCTGACGGGTTGGGATGAGCAGGAAGTTCTGGGCCGGATCCTGGACGAGGTGTATCAGGTGAGTCCTCGAACTGGAGGCGATGTGCCGTCGCCCTTGCTGCGACGGGTGGAACTCGCGGACCGCCATGGGGCCCGCACCCTCTGCGAAGAGCGCATGTCCCCGGTGCGGGATGAGCACGGAGGCATCAGTGGCATGGTCATCTTCTTCCGCCAGGTGAGTTCCAAAGTGGTGGAGCCGGGCCGGAAAATCACACCCTTGGCGACGGTCGAATCCCGGAATTCCCCCGCACCCCTGGCCGACATTGTCGAGAGCATTTCTGACCCCCTGGCTGCGCTGGATGGCCGGTGGAACTTCACCTACGTCAACAGCAGTGCGGCCCGGCTCTTTGGTCGTGAGAAGACGAGCATGGTGGGCCAGAATTTGTGGGAAGTCCTGCCCCCCAGCGTGAGAGTGGCACATGAGGAGGAACTTGAAAAAGCTCTGACGCAACGGGTCGCCGCCAACCGTGAAATCTTTCTGGAGGAGACTCAGACATGGTTTGAGGCGCGAACCTACCCATTCAGCAGCGGCTCTTTGCTGCTCTTGAAGGACATCACCTCGCGCAAGCTTGAGGTGGAGCGCAATCATCGCATGGATCGCCTGGAATCCCTCGGACTGCTGGCCCGCGGGTTTGCTCATGACTTCAACAATCTCCTGACGGTGCTGCTGGGCAACCTGTCCCTGGCGGAGATGCGGTGTGGACCGGGATCAGACACCCTCATGGAGCTGGGGACGGCCAAGCAGGCGACCTTCCAGGCCCAGAGTCTGGTGCAGCAGTTGCTCACTTTCGCCCGCGGAGGCGCGCCCATCAAGCGGATGGTCTCGCTGGCAGAAATGGTGAGGAACTTCTTCTACAACCATCACCGCGTGGACCACGTGAATTACATTGTGGAGGTGGAGGAGGATATGCCTGAGGTGGCGGTCGATCCCAACCAGATCCGGCGGTTGATTTCGAATCTGGTGCGCAACTCGGAACTGGCCATGCGTCATGGCGGAGAGATTCGCGTGCGTTGTGAAGCCGCCGATGCGGCCCGCATGTTCCCGAACGAGACCCTCAAGGACGACCCCGGCTGTCTCGCCGGCGTGACCCTGGAGATTCAGGACACGGGAGAGGGGATCTCTGCCAAGAATCTCAAGCGCATCTTCGAGCCGTATTTCAGCACCCGCCTGGAGGACAACGCCACCGGCCTGGGGCTGACCGTTTGCGAATCCATCGCCAAAGCCCACGGCGGCTCTATTTCGGTGAGTTCGCAGGAGGGCCTCGGCACCCAGGTCCGCTTCTTCCTGCCTGTCGACAGCGAGATTGAGGTGGAGGAAGCTGACGCGCCAGAGCTGGAGGTGACCTTTCACCCCGGACCCGAGACGCCGCCTCGCATTTTGCTTTTGGAGGACGACCACCTCGTACGCGCTCTGATCCTGCGTGGACTCCAGCGTGACGGTTATGACGTGACCGAGACCACGGACGGCAATGAGACCGTGCGCCTGTATCAGCAGGCCATGACGGAGGGGACTCCCTTTGATCTTGTGGTGCTGGACCTGAGCATTCCCAATGGCATGGGCGGGCTCCGCACCATGGAGAAACTTCGGGCACTGGATCCGGGAGTGCTGGCCATTGTCAGCAGCGGGTATTCGGATGACCCTGTCATGTCCCACCCTGCCAAGGCAGGTTTTGCTGCGGTGCTCCCGAAGCCCTATGAACCGTTGGAGTTACTTCGGATCGTGAAGGCGGTGCTGGCTTCGCGGCACGGTGGGAGGCAGGTGTAGGGAGTTTTCAGTTTTCAGCGACTGAGGTGTGCGGCGCAGTGTGGCCAGCAGGCCGTTTTGCAGTAGTTCGAGT
>JBGGMQ010000973.1:0-4168 GCA_041287975.1 Verrucomicrobium sp.
TCATCACTGAGGGTGCCATCCCCTTTGCGGCCAAAGACCCTGTACGGGTGATTCCAGCCCTGGTGCTCGGTTCGGCGGTGGCGGGCGCCATCTCCATGGCCAGCAATGTGCAGTTCTTGGTGCCACACGGCGGGATCTTCGCTGCGCTGATCCCGGGAGCCGTCACTAATCTCGTGCCTTACCTGCTGGCCATTGTGGCTGGGACTGTGGTGACCGCCGGAGCGCTCTTCATCCTGAAGCGTCCACTTCCGGCCGCCTGATCTTCCTTCTGTTGAACCCAACTTTTTCGCACGCCTGCCATGATCACCCTTGCTCCGCAACACATCCGCCTGCACGCCAGTGCCCGCAACAAAGAGGAGGCCATCCGCGCCGCCGGTCAGGTCCTCGTGGACTGTGGGGCCATTGCCCCCGGATACGTGGACAGCATGCTGGGCCGGGAACGCCAGGCCAACACCTACCTGAGCCACGGCATTGCCATTCCCCATGGCATGCCTCAGGACCGGGAGATGATTCATCGAACCTCCATCTCGGTGGTGCAGGTGCCTGAGGGGGTGATTTGGAACGATGGCCAGACCGTGAAGTTGATCGTGGGCATCGCCGCCAAGTCGGATGAGCATCTGGGCATCCTCGCGGCGCTGACCGATGTGCTGGATGATGCGGGTGCCGCCGAGCGACTGGCAAACACTTCCGATGCGCGGGACATCATTGCGGCGCTGTCCCGGCGGGAAAGTTCGGGCAATGGAGCAGGGGATCTGGCGAACGCCAGGGAGATTGACGTGGTGATGGTGTGCAGCGCGGGTCTTCACGCTCGTCCCGCCACGTTCTTTGTGGATGTGGCATCCAAGTTCAGTTCCGACATCGCGGTCAAGTTCGGAGAAAAGAGCGCCAATGGCAAGGCGATGGCCTCCCTGTTGAAGCTGGGGGTGCCAGGCGGGGCTCACCTCAAGATTCAGGCGGCGGGGGCTGATGCCGAAGCGGCGCTGAAGGCTCTGGCGCAAGCCGTGGCGGAAGGCTTGGGGGATGAAGAGGAAGACGATGCATCGTCGACCGTGCTGAACAACATGGAGGCGTGGACCGCGCATTCATACGGTCGCGTCATCACGGGGGTGTCTGCCTCGCCGGGGCTGGCCATTGGGAGACTGCACATTTTCCAGCCGACTCGACTGCTCTTCAGTGATTCCGCACAAAACGTGGATGTGGAAAAACGTTCACTGGTAGGCGCGCTGGAAGCAGCCCGTGTGCAGTTGGACGAAATTCACGACGCGGTGATGGCGCGATGTGGGAAGAACAAGGCAGCCATCTTCCACGCCCATCAGGCATTGTTGGAGGACGAAGATCTCATCAATGAGGTGAGGGTTCGCATCGACTCGGGTCGCAGCGCTGCCTGGTCCTGGCAGCACAGCATTGAGAACCGGGTGGTCGAAATGCGTCAGATTGAGGACGAGCGCATCGCTGCACGCGCTATTGATCTTCACGATGTCGGGCAGCGAGTGCTGCGACTGCTGGCGGGTGCGGATCATGAAACGTCTTTGCCGGAGGGTGGGCCCGTCATTCTCGTGGCGGACGATCTCACCCCCTCGGATACCGCGAAACTGGATCCGACCCGGGTGCTCGGGCTGTGCACGGCCTCGGGTGGACCTACTTCGCATACGGCCATCATTGCCCGGTCACTGGACATCCCCGCTGTGGTGGGCGCCGGCCCGGCCGTGCTGGAGCAGACCAACGGCATCATCTGCATTCTGGACGGCAGCACCGGCCAGTTGTACATCGAACCCAGCAACCAGGACATTGAATCCGCCCGCGCTTATCAGCAGGACTTGGGCTCCCGCCGTGAGAGTGAGATGGAAGCCCGCTACCAGCCGGCGATGCTTACCGACGGTCACCGTGTGGAAGTCGTGGCCAACATTGGCAAGGTGGCCGAGGCTGCTGCTGCCGTGGAAGCGGGTGCTGAAGGGATTGGTCTTCTGCGGACGGAGTTCTTCTTCCTGGATCGTGACACGCCACCTTCTGAAGATGAGCAGTACGAAGCTTATCTGGCCATGATCCAGGCGCTCAATGGCCTGCCCCTCATCATTCGCACGCTCGACATTGGCGGGGACAAGGTGCTGCCTTACCTGCCACTGGCCGAGGAGGAAAACCCCTTCCTGGGAGTGAGGGGCATTCGCCTCTGTCTGCGCAAGCCTGAGATCTTCGTTCCCCAACTTCGTGCGATTTACCGCGCCTCAGTGCACGGGCCGGTGAAGATCATGTTCCCCATGATCGCCACGTTGGAAGACCTGCGCGCCGCACGGGAGATGGCAGAACAGGTGCGACAGGAACTCGGTGTGCCTCCAGTAGAAATCGGTATCATGGTGGAGGTGCCTTCTGCGGTGATGATGGCGCATGAACTTGCCAAAGAGACAGACTTCTTCTCCATCGGCACCAACGACCTGACCCAGTATGTGCTGGCCATGGACCGCATGCACCCCGCCCTTGCCAAGCAGGTGGATGGTCTGCATCCGGCGGTGCTGCGCATGGTGGACATGACGGTCAAAGCTGCGAAGAAGTCCGGCAAGTGGGTGGGTGTGTGCGGTGGTGTGGCGGGTGATCCGCTCGGGGCTGCCATTTTGACGGGACTGGGAGTGGCCGAGCTGAGCATGGCTCTGCCCAGCGTCGCCGCTGTGAAGGCAAGGCTCCGGGCGCTCTCACTGCCTGCTGCAGAGAAGCTGGCCCGTCGCGCTCTCGCGTGCGCCAGTGCCTCAGAAGTTCGCGCCCTTGGGGGTGCTTGAAACCTTGGCATCGAGTCTGAATTTCATCTCATGAATCCTGCTGACATTGTTACTCTGACACTGAATCCTGCGATTGACCGCACGGTGACCATCCCACGCTTTGCGGCGGGAGCGGTGAACCGGGTGGAGCATGTGCATGACCACCCCGGGGGTAAAGGAGTCAACGTTGCCTCCTCCCTGGCGGATCTGGGACACCATGTGGTGGCTACGGGCTTCCTGGGGCGGGACAACAGTGTGCCCTTTGAAGAGCTGTTTTACGCCCGGAAGATCGAAGATGCCTTTGTGCGGCTTCCTGGAACCACCCGGGTGGGTATCAAAGTGATGGACCCGGTGAAACATCAAACCACGGACATCAATTTTCCCGGCCTGGCTCCGGCAAAAGAAGATGTGTTCGCGTTGAGAGAGCGGCTGCAATCTCTGATCGCCCCGTGGTATGTGCTGGCAGGGAGCCTGCCCTCCGGGGTAAACTCGGATGAGTACTTCCGTCTCATCCAGCAGGTGCGGCTGCGGGGCGGGCGGGTCATGCTCGACACCAGCGGTCCGCCCTTGCATGACGCTTTGGTGGCGAAGCCCGACGTCATCAAACCTAATGTCACCGAGCTGTCTGCCCTCCTGGGGCGTCCATTGACATCGAAAAAAACCATCGTGGCTGCTGCGAGAGAACTCGTGCATCAAGGGGTGGATCTCGTTGTCGTCTCCATGGGATCCAAAGGCGCGGTGTATGTGACTTCAGAACTGGTGGTCACCGCCAGGCCCCCCCGCATGGACGTCCGTAGCACGGTCGGCGCTGGAGATGCGATGGTGGCCGGTACCGTCTCGGGTCTGTTGCGAGGACTGCCCCTTTCAGACGTGGCCCGTCTGGCCACGGCTTGTTCCATGGAAGTCCTTTCGCGCCCCGAGCCGGGGGCGACTTCTAACATCAGCATCGAATCCCTGCTCCCGCAGGTCACCCTCTCTTAGGCAAATCCTGCGCGGGTTCTACCGCACCTCCCTCGTCAGCACTCTTTTCAAAAACACGCCTCCGGGTCGTGGCGGGTTCTTTTGCGCCCGCATCCCGGTCCGCCCCCTTTCTCAATTTCCCTCAAACCAACAAGGAAACAACAACTCAGTCCAGTCCAAACCCAAAACTATGAAACGCACCCTGCTTCCCCTTGCGATCATGACCGCCTGCGCGTTCGTCACTGCCCCCTCAGCGAACGCCGGCCAGCCCGCCAACGAGGTCACTCCGCCACCACCACCCCGCTGGGTGGACGGTGACACCTTCACCGGTGATTGGGGCGGATTGCGCACGGACCTGGCGGCCTGGGGTCTCACCGTCGAGGCCTACTACGTCAACAACCTCGCGGGCAACGCGACGGGGGGATTTGACGAAGGGACGGAATATGCCGACAATGCCTACC
>JBGGMQ010000974.1:0-2992 GCA_041287975.1 Verrucomicrobium sp.
TCATCACTGAATATATATGCGGGTGTTCTCAGTGTAACGCAGCAATCTTCCATCCTGTCCAGTCTTGGGAGTTCGGGATACTTCGGTAATCCTAGCATCATGCAGTATGCCGTCAGTGATCCTGTAAATGCAATGACCGGCGAGTTTTACGTAGACACGGTGGATATACGCTTGCCCGGGGGAGCGATGCCGCTGAGTATTCGTCGTAACTATTCGAGCCAAAATCTGTATGATAACAACTTTGGATTCGGGTGGAAGCTTTCATTGATGCCTTATCTTGCGACGGACGGAAACAACGATCAAAAAATTCTAGCGGCCGAAATGAATGGCAACGTTATCGCCTACACTCGCGACGGCAGCACCAACCGGTGGAGCGTTAAGTGGGAGGACAACTCGGAACTCAGCAACACAGACCATGGTCGTCTGCACCTTAACTACATCCTCAAGACCGTAGAAAACGGGAAGACCATATATCGTCTCTATGGCCATGAAGGCAGTGTTCGTGAGTTTGAGGTTCGGACGTATCCTGTCTCCAACGGTACCTCAAGCTGGAACAGGCAACGCCCCTACTTGAGAAAATGGGCGGATCACGCCGGAAATTGCTTCGACTTTGTTTTCAACGAAGTGTCAATAGCCTCCGACTATGGCCAAGTCCGTCGCATCCAGAGCAGCAACGGTTCCTTCATGAACTTCAGCTACGATATCACCGGCCATGTCACGGAAATCTTCACGAGTGACAGCCGTCGCATCCAGTATCGCTATAACGACCATGGCGACCTCACGGAAGTGATCCGTCCTGACGGCAGCACAGAGAAGTACGAATATGCCCTTCAGGAAGAAGTGGTGAACACCACTACGAACAAGAAGGAGTGGGTATCCACCCACCTCATGATCAAGGAGACCAAGCCTGAGGGCCGGATCATCGTCAATGAGTATGAAATGGACAGCGCGACCAAATACTCCACCTCAGGTCGCGTCACCCGGCAGTTCAGCAATGTGGGCATGACCTCGACTGGAACGGCGTTGAATCAGCCAGTGCCTGCGGCTAATTCAAACGACCCGGTCGCCGAATCTTATCAACCTCGCCTCAGCGCCCGGTTCAATTATACCAACCTCACGCAGAACGCCACCACCAAGAAGTGGACCGGGTTCGTGGAAATCTTCGATGCCTATGATCGCAAGACGGTCTACCACTTCGTGGACAATCGCCTGGAGAAGGTGGTGGACGCCTTGGGCTACACCGAGGGTGTTGAGTACTACGCGGATTCCACCAGCCAGCCGACGGGTGGCTACCGTCGCAGTGTCAAACGCCGCATCGACAAGCGCGGTCTCATCACGGACTACAAGTACGACGCCGCAGGCAATCCCAATGAAGTGGCAGTGACTGGGGATCTGGATGGCAATCCGCTTACCACGGAGACGGCATATTCCACCACCACCTACAATGCCCTCAACCTTCCCACGCAGTCAGTTGCCCCCGATCCTGTGACCGGTGCCGCTGCCGGCCGGGTCACCACCATCACTTATGGTTACGGGGCCGATCCTTACCTGCCCACCGAGGTGAAGGTCAGCTTGGGAGGCACGATCCTGACCAAGTCACAGACGTTCTATGGCGATGCCGGCGTAGGGGCGGTGCCCTTCGCCCGCGGCTTAGCCATGTCCACCCTTACGGGGGTGGATGGTGACATGGCTTCCGTCTCCATGTCCTACAATCGTTCCGGCCTTCTCACTGAATCCATCCAGTACAGTGGTGCCAGCCAGACCGTCGCGCCGAATGTGGTTACCCGCTATCGTTACAACCTCCGCCAGGAACTGGAGGAGGTGGAAGACGCTGCCGGTCGCAAAACCCGTTACGCCTATGACAACATGGGGCGTCGCATCTGGGAGGAGCGCCTGGACGCCGCCGGGGTGCAGAAGGGCTGGAACTACGTCTACTACAACCAGAACGGAGAAGTGGAGTGGACGGACGGACCGCGATACGCTCCAGAGGACTTCACTTACGCACGCTATGACGGCATGGGGCGCCCTGTGGAGGAGGTCATGTGGCGCAGCCGCGCCAAGGCTGACGGTTCTGGAGTTGAGGAAGTGCCGGGCGCAGACTTCTACGCGACCGTCAAGAAGACCTACAACCTCTTTGGAGATCTGGTCAAGACCATGGACCCGCGGGGCAACACCACCCGCATGTTCTATGATGCCATTGGTCGCCCGACGTCCAGTCGGGCCTATCAAGGGGACTGGGAGAACGGTGGCTCCATGCTCGCCTCCAGCTGTATGACGTACAACTTTGAGCTCGATGGCCAGAGCATCCCCCGGGATCGCTCTGTCACCGCCACAGCGGCCAACGGCGGCGTCACCAAGACCTGGCACACGGATGCCGGGAAGCCCTGGAAGCAGGAGAATCCGGACGGAACCGTGCTGGGTTGGGAGTACTACCTGGATGGCCGGGTGAAAAAGGAGCCCGTCAGCCCTTACACCTATGTGCTCTATGAGTACAATGATGCTGCCCGGCAGGTGTCGAAGACCGTGAAGAATTTCGCGGGCAACACCTTGGGCCTGACCCAGGTCACCACCGCTAACAGTCGTGGCCAGGCCGTCAGCGCCACGGATGCGGCAGGCAATGTGGTCACCACCACCTACGACCAGGTTGGCCGACCCCTGGAGTCGATGCAGCCCAAGGCGTTGAGCGATCCGAATCCCGCGAAGCTCGCGACTCGGCAGATCTATGATGCCGGCGGAGTCGTTGCCACCACGGAGAACGCCCTCGGTCAACGCACGGTAACGGAGCATGATACTCTGGGGCGCCCGGTGAGAACCCAGGTTCGTGAAGCCAACCAGACCGTGGTTCAGGAGTCCAGTGTCGTCTACCTTCCCCATCAGCATGGGGTGGTCTCCACCGTGGGCGTGGCAGGTTCTGCCACGGCCATCACTTCCACTTCCTACACGGACAATACCGGGAAATCCGTGCTGGGCATCAACCCGGGAGGATCCTATT
>JBGGMQ010000975.1:0-6062 GCA_041287975.1 Verrucomicrobium sp.
GGCGACGTTGTAGAAGTTCGTGAAGTAAGAGGTGATCGTGCCGGCGGCAATGACCACCCAGGCACCCGCCATGGCCAGTCTACGCTTGATGGGACCTATGCCGGGATGGATGAGCAGATACACCAGGACCACGGGCCAGAACGCCAGACCATAAGAGAAGGAGTGGGTGGCAATCTCTGCCAGCAGCACGACCCCGACGAAGTAGAGCCAGGGGCGTCGCAGCGGCGGAACATCAAGAGGGATGGGGCGGTTTGAGGTGCCCAGATTGAGGATCGCCAGCATGCACGGCATGGGGATGGCCATCCACATGGCCGAGCCCCAGAAGAGCACCTGGTACAGCATCGGGGAGAAGATCAGCAGATTGCTCGCAAAGGCGAGGGCAGCCACCCAGAGGCTCTGGCCCAGAGTCTTGGCCATGAGGCGCCAGATCAAAAGGCCGCTCACCAGGAAGAGGAGGAAGCAGACGTAATTCTCCCACCGGAAGTCACCGCCACTGAGATGGGCCATGGTGATGATCATGAGCCGCGGGATCACGATGCGGTGCTGGATCTGTGGCGCGTAGAGGTCGTGCCATGTCAGCACGCCATCGTGCCATTTCTGGAGCAGGGGGGCGTTCTCCCACACGTCCCAGCAGCCGATGTCCACGCTTTTCTCCCAAGTCAGCCAGCCCAGAAACACAGTGGGCGCGAAGGCCAGGAGAAACACCAGCAGGCGACGTCCCCATTTGCCCTTCTGGGCAGCGGAAGCAGCAACAGGAGGCGTCCCCTGAGAGGGGGCGTTCACGTCAGTCGTAGTGGCGGGCGCTTTTTCGAAGTTCATGCAGGGGAGGCGGCGATCCTTAGCCGGAGATGTACACGCTGCGAGGTCAATTCCATGAACAAAAGTTTAATTGATGATGCCTGGGGCGAAAATACCCTTCCGCATCCGATGGCACCCGTCTCCGGCAGGAATGTCCCCAATGCCCCATGCGCATCCGCCGAATGTCTTTCATTTTCCCCATCTACATCTTCGCCCTGCTGGGTGCAGAGGCTGGCATAGCAGCGCCTGAAGCCCCAGGCAGCGGTGAGCAGAAGCTCCGGTACAATCGCGATATCCGCCCCATTCTCGCGGACAACTGCTTCAACTGTCACGGAGCAGACGAGCGTCAGCGGAAGGCGAAGTTGCGCCTGGATGAGCGGGAAGCCGCCATTTCCCAGCATGCCTTTGTGCCGGGAAGTCCAGATGAAAGCGAATTCATCAAGCGCATCTTCACTGAAGATGTGGAGGAAATGATGCCGCCGCCCAAGTCTCATCAGACTTTGCATGAGAAGGAAAAAGCGACCCTGAAGCGCTGGGTTCAGGAAGGCGCGGAATATGAAAAACATTGGGCCTTCATTCCGCCAGAAAAGCCACCCGTTCCAGAGCTGCCGAGCCTGCCAGCGGGTTGGTCCAGCCCTATCGATGCCTTCGTGGCGCAGCAGTTGCAGGCTCATGGAATCTCACCGGCTGCGCCTGCCTCAAAAGAGACATGGTTGCGCCGCGCGTCCTTTGCTCTTACGGGGCTTCCGCCTTCACTCACTGAGCTCGATGAATTCCTGGCTGACACCTCTGCCGAGGCTCCGGCCAAGGTAGTAGATCGCCTGATTGCCTCCAAAGCCTATGGGGAACACCTTGCCAAGGACTGGCTGGACGCCGCCCGCTATGCCGACAGCTATGGCCCACATGAGGATGGGGACATGCTCGTTTGGCCATGGCGGGACTGGGTCATCAAGGCCTTCAACAACAACCTGCCGTACGACCAGTTCATCCGCGAGCAGACAGCGGGCGACCTGCTCCCCAGCGCCACGCGTGACCAGAAGGTGGCAACGGCCTTTAACCGGCTGGCGCAGCAGTCCAATGAGAGCGGGAGTGATCCTGAGGAGTTCCGTCTGGATCAGGTAAGTGACCGCGTGCGGGCCAATGGGCTGGCCTTCATGGGACTCACCGTGGAGTGCGCCAAGTGTCACGATCACAAGTACGATCCCATCAGCCAGCGCGAGTACTGGCAGATGGCCGCCTTCTTCGACAATATCGACGAGAATGGCGTCTACTCCCAGTTCTGCCCCAAGGCCACTCCCTCGCCATCGCTCCTGCTGCCTGACAAAGCACAAGAAACGAAGCTGCAGGACATCAATCAAAAGATTAAAGCGCAGGAACTCGTGCTGCAGGTCATGCGAGGTGAGGTAAAGGACGTCTTTGCCAAGTATGTCGACTCTAATGGCCTTCCCGGTGCCTCCAAGTCGGGCATCTTCAACGGTCTGAAAGCAATTTTCGGGGCGCGTGAGTACAATCCGTGGGATCCCAAGGCCAAGGCGTGGTTCAACTTTGAACCCGAGTCCATGGCCAGGCAGGACGGCGACCGTGTACTGGTGAACTTGTCCGACAAGTCCCGTCCTGGCAAACTGCGGGTGAAGCTGGACCAGGTGGAAGCGGGTGCCCGGGGCAAGGGCATGCTCATGAAAGGGGACGATGAAATTACCGTTGCACGCATGGGTGATTTCCATGAATCGGACGCGTTCAGCTTCGCTGTCTGGCTCCAGCCCATGGAGGCGCGGGACCGTGCTGTCGTCGTCAGTTGCTCTCGCGGGGGCACCGATGACGGTCGCGGCTATGAAGTGGTGCTGGACAACGAGGTGCCGTCCTTTGCGCTGATGCACTTCAATCCCGGCAATGAGATCCGCATTCGCGCACGGAAGAATCTGCCGCTGAATCAGTGGACGCACCTCGCTGCGACTTATGACGGCTCCTCGCGTGCGGGAGGCTTGAAGCTCTACCTGAATGGCGAACCGGCCGAGGTGGATGTCGTGCATGACAACTTGCACAAGGACATCGCCCGCCGGGCCGAGTGGGGCGATATTGGGCTGGACCAGATCCGCTTTAATCTCGGAGGGCGCGAGCATGACTCCCCGCTGAAGAACTGCGGGATCGATGAGTACTATGTCTTTGGCCGGAGCATCGCCCCAGGTGAGGTGAAGAACCTCGCCGGTGTGGAGTCCACTCCGGACGAGTGGCTCGACTGGTGGCTGGCCTCCAAACATGATCCGTGGAAGAAAGGCCGGGCCACTCTGGAAAAGTTGCGTGAAGAGCGCACCAAGATCACCAATGAGGTGCTGGAGATCATGGTCATGAAGGAGTTGCCTGCGCCGCGACCGACCTTCATCCGCCTGCGGGGCGATCACCGGCAGAAAGGGGAACCCGTCACGCCGGAAGTTCTTTCTCAAGTATTGCCGTTTGCGTCGGAACTGCCGAGGAACCGTCTGGGCCTGGCGCAGTGGCTCACGGATCCACAGCACCCGCTCGTGACCCGGGTGGTGGTCAATCGCATCTGGCAGATGTTCTTTGGCCGTGGCTTGGTGGGTACCCCGGAAGACTTTGGCACTCGTGGGGAGTTGCCTTCACACCCGGAGCTGCTGGACTGGTTGGCCACGGATTTTCGGGATCATGGTTGGGATGTGAAGCGTCTCTGCCGCATGATCGCACTGACGGGCACCTTTGCCCAGTCGGCCAATCCGGCGGATCCCGGCATCATGACCAAGGATCCCACCAACAAGTGGCTCGGACGCGGGCCGCGCGTGCGTCTTTCCGGTGAAGAGTTGCGGGATCAGGCTTTAGCAGCCAGCGGACTCCTCAGTGTGAAATTAGGAGGCCCCAGCGTCTATCCCTACCTGCCCCATGGCATCTACCGGGACAGCGGACTGCAGCAGGACTACGTCGAGAGCCAGGATGACGGACTCTACCGCCGCAGCTTGTACACCTTCTGGCGGCGCACGCTGGCACCGCCGAATCTGGCTGCCTTTGACGCCCCCACCCGGGAAGTCTGCGTCGTCCGCCGGGAAAAGACCAGTACGCCCGTACAGGCACTCGTGCTGCTCAATGATCCCCAGTATGTGGAGGCTCAGCGTGTCACCGCCGCCCGTTTCCTGGAGTCCAGGGCAGGGGATGTGAATGCAGCAGCGGTGGATGCCTTCCGCCAGTTGCTCGGGCGTGAGCCGCAGGCCCAGGAGAGGCAGGTCCTCGCCGGGCTCCTCCAGCAGCACGAGAGTTATTTCAAGGATCACCTGGATGAAGCGAAGGCGCTTGCTCAAAACGGCCGGCACCCGGTCGATGAACATCTAGAACCCTCCCGCGCCGCAGCTCTGGCCATGGTGGTGCGCACGCTCATGAGCCACGTGGAAGCCGTGAACCGCTAAGATCCTATGACGTCCCCACCACTGCTTTCCAGACGTCATCTCCTCAGCCGCATGGGCCAGGGGCTCGGAGGCATGGCCTTTGCGAGCATGCTGCGGGCCGAATCCTCTGACGCAGCAGCCATGGCTTCCGCTCCTGCTCCAGGCTCGCCCTTCAGTGCCCTGCCTGGACTCCCTCACTTTGCGCCTAAGGCGAAGCGCGTCATCTTCCTCTTCATGAGCGGCGGTCCCTCGCATGTGGACAGCTTTGACAACAAGCCGTTCCTCCTGAAACATCAGGGCGACAGTCTGCCAGATTCCTACCGGAAGGGTGCCCAGAAGCTGCCCGGCATGTCCGGCAGCCAGACGCTGTTTCAATTAAAAGGGTCCTCTTATCCCTTCAAGCAATATGGTCAGAGCGGAGCCTGGGTGAGTGATGCGTTTCCTCATACCGCGAAAGTGGTGGACGGGCTCTGCTTCATCAAGTCCATGCACTCGGAGTCGGTGAATCATGATCCGGCCATCACCTTCATCCAGACGGGTTCACCCCTGGCGGGGCGGCCCAGTGCAGGCTCGTGGGTGCAGTACGGTCTGGGGCGGGACAATCAAAACCTGCCTGCTTTCATTGTCATGATCTCGCGGCGATCGGTGGATCAACCTCTGAGCGCCAAGCTCTGGGGCAGTGGCTTCCTGCCCACCCAGTACGAGGGGGTGCAGTTTCGCGCGTCCAAAGATCCCGTGTTGTACCTGAGTGACCCCGCTGGTGTTTCCAAGGACACCACGCGCCGGGTGCTGGATGGCTTGCGTGAGTTGCAGGCCGCCCAGCCGCAGGATCAGGCCGTGGCCGCGACAGCCTCCGCACTGGATGCCCGGTGGGCTGAGTATGAGATGGCCTTCCGCATGCAGACCTCCATTCCGGAGGTGACAGATCTCAGCGGTGAGCCTGCCCACGTCTTTGATCTCTATGGCGAGGATTCCCGTCAACCCGGAACATTCGCAGCGAATTGCATTCAGGCCCGGCGTCTTGCGGAGCGGGGTGTGAAGTTCATCCAGCTCTTCCATCCCGGGTGGGACCTCCACAGCAACATGGAGCGGGGCTTCCCCATCCTGGCAAAGGAGGTGGACCAGGCCTGTGCGGCGCTTGTGACCGATCTCAAACAACGTGACATGTTGAAGGACACCCTCGTCGTGTGGGGTGGGGAGTTTGGCCGTACCTGCTATCTGCAGGGGCGTATCGGCAAAATGGGGCAGGGCGGTCGCGACCATCACCCGAATTACTTCACCTTCTGGATGGCTGGCGGGGGAGTGAGGCCCGGTGTCACCTACGGCGAAACAGACGAGCTGGGCTACACCATCGTGCGGGACGGGGTGCACGTGCATGACTTCCACGCCACCATGCTGCACCTCATGGGTATCGATCATGAGCGCTTCACCTACCGGTTTCAGGGGCGGGACTTCCGGCTGACGGACGTCTCTGGCAACGTGGTGCAGGGGCTGCTGGCATGATCGACCCTGCCTTGGGACAAACTTCGCGGTTGCAAGCCGTCCGCAACAGCGGACTTTCCGCGCCCATGACCGACTCCGCGGCCTTCCCTAAGCTCTGTGTGGTTATTCCCTGCTACAATGAGCAGGAGTCCATCCCCGTGCTGGTGGAGAAGCTGACCCCGGTGTTGGAGGCGGAGACGGGCGGCTCCTGGCAGATCCTTTTTGTAGATGACGGCAGCCGCGACACCACGGCCTCCATGATCTGGGAGCTCAATGCCAGGGATCCCCGCTACCAGGGTATCCGCCTGAGTCGGAACTTCGGGCACCAGCCTGCGGTGTGGACCGGTATACAGGCCGCCCGGGCCGAATGTGCCTGGCAGCGCTCGCGGCTGC
>JBGGMQ010000976.1:0-5888 GCA_041287975.1 Verrucomicrobium sp.
CCCGCTCATACTTGGAGCGGATCAGCCCCCCGATATGCCTTGGATGCCAGCCCATGGCCAGCAGCACCCGCACCACCCGCCCGGCACACGCAGGGCGGAGAAGCAGATCGTTTGGCTTGTCCAGCATCAACTTCACACAGGGGGGTAGCACGGAGGTGTCCGTACGGTCATAAGTGTGCGGCCACTGCTCCACCGGGTCATGACTTGCTTCATAGAACCAGTCATGAAAGCGGCGCAACCGGGAGTCCGCATACTCTGCGACCAGCCTCTCCATGGAAACCGAAGCATCCGGAATGCGCGTGATGGAGTGCGCCGCAAGCTTCTGCACCTGGGTGACGTCCCGCATGATGCGCAAGGCCCGCCTTAAACTCACGCCCGCTGGCATGGGGATGCTGAAAATGGGCGGCACCTTGTCCACGTCTCCCGCGCCAATCTTCCAGGTCAATTGCCGGGGTTTTAAGTAAACACTGTAGGGCAGCCGGACCACCCTCGCCACGATGGGGTCAGCATATTCCGTGATGTCTACAGAGACCATCTCCCGCCCGTGTTCCTGGCCACCCACCTCTATCGCCCCCATTTCCACCGGAATCTCACTCTCCGGCGCCGCCACAAGTTTGATCTGGTGCGAGAGGTACTCCATCACCAGGCCCAGTCCGGCAAACGCCGCCCCCAGCTTGGGAGACACAAGATCACCCGAAGGCGAAGGCGAAGTGGCATACAACTCCTGCAAGGTGTCTGAAACGCGACCAAAGGACGCCAACTGCTCAAAGACAGCGCTATCCTGAGCCACCCGCCAGACAAAGTGATGCCCCCTCCCAGTCAGCAGATGGAGCGGCCGGATACCGCAGGCGAAAAGGATGTCCTTCACCGCCCGCTGCACAGGCTGCTGCAAAGCGAAACCGCGCTCCGGCTCCAGATAGATCTCTGCCGGATGGTCAAAGTTCACATACTCAATATCCAGATGAGCCACCAGCGACTCCCGGTCCCATAGGGAGCGGTTGATCTCCGCCCCCTCATCCAGCCAGTGGGGCAGGTCCGTCAAGCGGTGCCGACGCCTGTACATGGACTCTTCCTCAGTCCCGGGGGCGAAATACACCGCCGTCGCCCGGTCGGGCACCCTGCCCCCCATGAATTCCGCCATGCGATCATGCACCGCGGGCACCTCATAGTACCTGCGACGTTGTATGGCGGTGAGTTCCATGAAGCGATCCCATTTCCTGTTCCAGGTGGAGGCAGAAGCAGGGTTGTATCCCCCCCCTATACTTCTGTCTCTCCTGCCCAGTGGATCGTTCACTGTCAGTGGTGCGGACTTGCAAAGTTGCCCGTCCGCAGGTGAGCCCCCGCTATCGGAAGTAGCTCTTGATCAAGACACTGCCTTCACCCGAGAGGCCACAAAAAAGCTGAGCAGACTGGCCCCAATGGCGATCCAACCCAAGGTGGGAAAGTGCAGCAGTTTCCCGGTTGCCAGATCCTTGACGATGATGTGCCCGCCGAGCATCGAAGCACCGCCCGCAGCAAGGTCACGCACACTGCTGTTCAAGCTCATGAAGCTACCCCGCAAATGCCCGGGTACAGCGGAGGTGACGATCGCCTGACCTGGAATGAAACGTCCGCCGCCAAACACAAAAAAAAGTGCTGCGATGACCATGATCACCGCAACATGGGCGGGCCCTTGATGCGTGATGAGATACACTGGCAGCAAGGCACCACAAATCGTGACGCCGAACAGTCTCAGGCGGCCATATTTGTCTGCAAGCCGGCCAATCCATGGAGCAGTCCAGAAGCTGGCGATGCCACCCGCAAAGTAGAAATAAGAAAGCTCATGCTCTGCCAGCCCGGCATTTGCCACCATGCTGGGGCTGAGAAAAGGGATGATCACGAAGTGACCGAAGACCATCACCATCATGAAAAGCAAGGCCGTCACGGTGTTCCGATTGGTCAGCAACTCTCGCAGACCTATCAGCGCCTGGAGCGTGCGATTGCTGCTTTCCACCATATGATTCCGCAGGCTGGGAAACCGGAGCAGGGAAATCAGCCAGACCACACTGCCCAACGCCACCACGATTAAGAATGGCGCATGCCAGCTCCATACTGCGGCCAGCCAAAGCCCTACCGGCACCCCCACGATGGAAGCCAGGGAGAAGGATGACATGATGATGCCCATGGCTGAAGCGCGACGCTCAAGTGGCACCACATCCCCCACCACCGTCATGACCACCGCGCCAGACACCCCACCAAAGGCGCCACTGACAATACGTGCGATCAGCAAGGTCTCATAAGTGGGCGCCAGAGCACAAGCCAGGGTCCCCAGAATAAAACCCGCGTAGCAGAAGAGCACCGCAGACCTCCGGTCAAACCGGTCCACCAGGAAGGCACCCAGCAATCCCGCAATCGCAGCGCTGAAGGTGTAAGAAGCGACGAGATTGCTGAACTGATGCGGCTCAATGTTAAAGAGCCGCATCAATTGCGGCCCCAGCGGCATCATCACCATGAAATCCATGATGTGGGTGAACTGAATGCACGAAAGCAGGAGCAGGAGCGTGCGCTCCGAGAGCTGGGGTTTTGACATGAGAACTGGCGGGCAGAGGAAGGGCTGAAGCTAATATTGTACGCCTCACTCCACCTCAAGGGACCAGTCAAATTTGTCACGCTGGGAAAAGCCAGCGGCTGCTCAGGGGTTACCTGGACCCTTAGGGGCGTGCTTTTTGAAAAAAGGCTCCAGACGCGCCTTCAAGAGATCCTGCTTGGCCTGGCCCTCTGCCATACCCAGCTTGGCTCCTTCTTTCATCAACTCAGGCATCGCTTTCAGAGATTTGCGTCCCAGGGGGCTGTTGTAGAACTCGACCAGCCCATTGAGCTCTTTTTCCGTGAACGTCGTGGCATACAGCTTGATGGTGGCCGTCATGATTTTCCCGTGATCAAAGTCCTCGCTGAACCAAGCGCGGAAGATTCCCTCAAGTTCGCTCTTGTCTGCCGGTGCCAGTTTCAGCTGAGCTGACAGATTGTTGATCATGGGCAGCATCGCCTCGAATCCGCTGCTCATCTGATTTTTGAGGTCAATCACCTCCGCAAGCTTCTCGGCAGCCTTGAGGGCTCCCGGTGCCGGCTCTTGAGCCGCCAGTGACGAAAACCCGATCAGAACTGCCGCGAGAGGGAGCAATAGCTTCATAGTAGATGACCCGATAGAAGTGGAGCACAATTAGAGAACGCAACAACCTGCAGGCCGTTGCACCTGCCGTCATCATTACGGTCCGGCCTCGCTCTGACAAGCCTTCTTTGCTGACCCTGTCGGCCTTCCAACACCAACACGCTACGGCTTCCGCGCCGCCCCGGGCACTGCCGTCACCCGCTCAGAGAACAGGCGCTCCAGTCGTGCCTTAAGCTGCTCCTGCTTGGCTTTGCCCTCCACCATGGCCATCACCACACTCTGTCTGAGCAGATCCGGCATCATCGTCAGCGCCTTCTGCCCCACGGGACTGCCGTAAAACTGTGTCATCAAGATCAACTCCTCCACACTGAAAGTCGCCGCGTACAGCCGGATGGTCTCCGCATAGATCTTGCCGTGATCAAAGTCCTCCAGGTACCAGCTCCGGAAGGTGGCCTCCAGAGCCTTGGTCTCTTCCGGAGTGAGCATCATACGCTCAGACATGCCCTTCACCATCGGCATCATGGCCTCGAACCCTCCGCCCAGTTGCGACTTGAGATGAATCACCTCTGCGAGTCTCTCGGCTGCCTTGATCGTCTCTCCTGTCGGCTTCTGGGCAGGTGCGCTTGCGATGACCAGTAAACTGGCAACGAAAGGCAGGATGAATTTCATGGGATGACGCGAGAGGTGAAGGGCTATGCAGCCCCTTCGTAACGAAGGGTTCACATGACTGATCACCTTTCTCCCCCCACGCAATGCGTGACAAGGAATGTTTATTACCTGGAGCAAATTTACATACTCCCAAAGAACTACGCAAATGGTGCAGTGAAAGAACAACTCCGCTTTAGGAATCAACGACCGTCTCCCTCCAGCCCCAGCCGGATCAATTTCCAGGCGGGAGTATGATTCCGATTTCCGAGATGGGTATCGCCTCGAACCCGAGCTTCCACGCTGGTGAAGAAGGCTTCAGGCGGTAATCATCCTTCGCGGTGTCCTCGAACATGGGATCCGCCACGACGGAGTGCTTGTCCCAACCTTCACTCTGCCAGGCCGTCCACTCATCCATGGGACCGGCTTCACGAAGAGTCAGATCAGCGAGCTCAAAGGTGCCAGCGGGTGTCGGAAAGTCGAAGCGGACACAAAAGCGGGACATCCAGTCTTTCCACTTCGCCTCACCTTGCTTGGGCATGGTTCCGGTCACTTCGACGTCCTGCCATTCCGGGGTGAGCCTTAGCTCCTGACGGGGGCCTTCCCAGTAACCCTTGCCGTTCTCAAACATCATGAAGGCAGCGGAAAGTCGCGCCTCCGGCTGGGTGCTGCGCACTTTGAACCGTGCCCGAAATGCCGCGCCCGCTTTGAAAGGGGCATATGAGCTGTGAATCACGCTGTGCGGATTTTTGGGGTCCACGCTCACGGCCCCGTCTGTCACCAGGACACCGCCTTTGACCAGCGACTTCAGATCCTTGTTCGGGCGATGGTTCCAGCCCCACCCCTTGGGAGTCGTGCCATCCTGCAGCCCGCTGAAGATGCCGCCGCCTGCCAGCAGATCATCACCTTGATCCGGCCCCACCTTGGAGACGGCGGTGCGGATGGGTTGGCCCCCATTCCAAACAAGATTGTCATCGCACACATTGTGCTCAGGTGAACAACTGCGCAGATCGATGTAGCGCAGCTCTGGCTTCGTCCAGGCCACGATGTTGCGCCTGACCACGTTTCCACTCATCATCGTCTTGTCTGGGAAGAAGGCGTTCCGGGGATCCAGATCCATGCCCCGCATCTTCTGCCACACTGGCTGGTCCTTCACACTCTCCCAGCCCTGGATCATCGTGGGCATGTGCGATTTGACGTAGCTGTGATCCGGTCGCCAGCCATTGAACTCCAGCTGACGCTCACCACCCTCGACGAAGATGTTGTTCTCAATGTGATGGTCCCGCCCATTGTGCAAATGCAGGGAGGCACGCGAGCAGCGGGCCACAATGTTGCCCATGATGTCCAGACCACCGGCATTGTCATCCATGTAGATGCCCCAGGAGAACCACGGCACCTTGAGCCCCGTCGATTCCTGGCCCACACCGACCACATCATGGATGAAGTTGTACCTTAGCACCGTACCGCGGGAGCTGATCCAGTCCCGTCCACCGGTGTAGACCGCCCCGCCATCCTGAGTCTCCAGCATGACGTGGTGGATGTGATTGTATTCGATGACCAGATTGTTCCCGCTGAACTGCACTCCCATGCGGGGACCATCGTGGATGTGATTGTTTCCTACCACATTGCCCACTCCTCCCAGCCCCACACCGGCGGCATTTTTGTTGATCACCCCCATGTGGTGAATGTGATTGTTCACCACCCGGTTTTCTGCGGGTGTGAGTGTTTTGCGATCGCCACCTCCCACGCCCACCCCGGTGTTGCCGATGTAAGAAATATCGTTGCCTTCGACCAGATTCCTCTTCCCGCCCTGCACGCTGATGCCGGAGCCCCCCATGCCGCCGCAGTGGCGCACCACACACTGGACGATGGCACACTCGGTGGTGTTCTCTGAGGAGATGGCAGTAGCGTTGCAGCCATGAAAGGTCAGGCCTGAGATGGTAACGCCAGACACACCCGCCTTCAGCCGGATGAATGAGCCCAAGGTGGGGATGCGAACCTCCGCGCCGTCGAGAGCCTTCGGTGGCCAGAAGTACAGGGTGTAGGACCTTTGATCCAGGTACCACTCCCCGGGCGCATCCAGCTCCTCCAGGGC
>JBGGMQ010000977.1:0-7460 GCA_041287975.1 Verrucomicrobium sp.
TCGACTGGATCGATAGGAAGGCGCGCTCTCCGGGCGCGCCGCACTGTCTTTCTGCGGCACTTCTAGCCATGCGCTTCACCACACTGTCCTACGTCTGCACTCTGCTGGCATTCACCCTTGCCAGAGGAACGCTTGCCTCCGCCCAGGCCAGTGAGCCCGCCCCCATCCAAGCATTCACTCCAGAGGCGTGCATCCTGTTTCAGGGGGACTCCATCACCGACGGCAATCGCGGACGCTCCGCAGACCCCAACCACATTCTGGGGCACGGTTATGCCTTCATCATTGCCGCCCGCCATGGAGCGGCATTCCCGGCATTGCGCCTTAATTTCATGAACCGCGGTATCAGCGGCAACAAGGTGAGTGACCTCGCCGGGCGCTGGCAGAAGGACACGCTGGATCTGAAGCCAGACGTGCTGAGCATCCTGATCGGGGTGAATGACCTGGGGCACAATGTCCCGGTGCAGGAGTACGAAGCTGGCTATGACAAACTGCTGGCGGAGACGCGGGCGGCACTGCCAGATGTGAAGCTGGTGCTGGGCGAACCCTTCCTCCTGCCCGTGGGCAAAAAGAAGGAAAACTGGGAGGTCTCTCAGGCCACGCTCGTGGAGCGGCAGCAGGTGGTTGCCAGACTGGCAAAGAAATACAACGCCGCGCTGGTGCCATACCAGCAAGCCTTCAATGAGGCCTGCAAACGAGCCCCTGCGGAGTGGTGGATCTGGGATGGCGTGCACCCGACCTTCTCCGGCCATCAAATCATGGCCGACGCGTGGGAGACCGCGGCACGGGAACGCTGGAAAAACTGATGGCCACTCTAAACCCACAACCGATGCGCCTGACCACCCCTGCCTATGTTTCCTCGTAAATCTTTTTGCCGGCTTCGGCCTGGCGTTTGCTGCGGATCTGGTGCCACGCGACACTGATGGCAAGCCTGATGACACGCCCTGAGACGCTGGCACGCTGGGCCAGGACAGACAGTGAAGGGCGCTACAGCATTCGTTTGGGACGAGGAACTTACAGAGTGAGCGGCCCCGGCCAGCGAGAGGATCAAGAGTTTGTCCTGGGCGATCTTCCAGTGCATGACCAGGACTTTTAGACCTTTGGCACCCGGTGTGTCCCCCTTCGATTTTGAGCAGAGTCCTGGTCGTGTGAATCAGCGAGTCTGGTACGAGAGAAAGACATTGGATCAGCCCAAAACGGAGCAGGGAACGATTCAGAGAGGAACCGGCGAGGTTTGAAGCCTCACGGCGACTCTTCCGCTTCCTTCATCATCCCATTTGACTCCTATGAAGACTTCCCTTCCAACGATCTTTGGCACAACTCTGGTCGCTGTTGGCCTGACTCTCTGGTCAGCATCCAGCGTCCATAGCCAGACACTCCCTGCGGCCACACCTGCACCGCAAGCATCTGCCAGTTCCAGTTCGACCACAACCTTCAATGGCACCATCACTACGGTGAAACCGGACAAGTTGGTCATCAGTGGTGATCAGGGTGCAATGCCTACCTCCTACATTTACACTCCGTCCACCGAGTATGTGGACGAGAGCGGAGCCGCTCTCACGCTGGGGGTTCTCAAATCCGGCACGCCAGTGACCGTGCAATATCTTGAAGAAGGCCGCCGCATGATCGCCCAGAAAATCACGGTGCGGCGCGCCCTTCCTGCAAGCCCGCCCAACGCCACAGCTGCCTCTCCAGTGCAGGAAAGCTTCAACCGGGCGGCGGACACCGTTCCCGCAGCGGGTGTGATCAGCAAGGTCAATGCAGATGCTCTGGTGATACAGAGCGACCCTGCTTCCGGTCCCTCCACCTATGCCTTCACAAAGTCCACCAAGATCGTGGATGAAGCAGGCTCGACCGTGGGATTGAACAAGCTGAAGGCAGGCTCCCCCGTGGTCATCGACTTCTCTGAGCGTGACGGCAGACTGGTTGCTCAGAGAGTGATCGTGAAACAGAATTAGACTCCGTACTGCGAGGCGGAACTTTCCTCGCCCTGCCAGTGATTCCTTTACCCGACGTCCGCCAGTTTCCCACCCGGGATTCGGCGGACTTTTTGTTAAGGAAGCGTCACATTTCGCGTCTATGTTCTAACTATGCGGCCAGCCCCCCCTTCAGCCCACGGTCCAGCATGGGCATTTCTCAAGTCGGCTTTGACGGTGGCCGCGGTCGGTGTTCTTTCCTCGTGTTCCCTTTACAACACGATCAAACACCCACTGCCGCACAAGGTGAAGGTCAGTGACCCGGCCTTCCGCCAGCAGATGACCTCAGTGCTGGGCCCATCCTGGGAGAGTGGCAACAAGGTGACTCCGCTGAGCAATGGCGACCAGATTTTCCCGGCCATGCTCTCGGCGATCCGAAACGCAAAGCAGACGATCAACTTTGAGACCTATGTCTACTGGGATGGCGACATCCCTGAGCAGTTTGCCAAAGCACTGGCAGAGAGAGCGCAGGCAGGGGTTCAGGTCAGGGTTCTGCTTGATGGCCATGGTTGCATGCGGGCGCGGCGCTACAGCCAGATGCTTCTCGATGCAGGAGTGCAGTTGGAAGTTTACCACCCTTTGAATCTGCTCAGCACCCATCGGGCAAACTACCGGACCCACCGCAAACTGCTCATCGTTGATGGCAAGGTGGGCTTCATCGGAGGGGTGGGCATCGCGGATGAATGGAAGGGCGATGCACGCAATGAAAATGAATGGCGCGAGATGCACTACAAAGTGGAAGGCCCGGTGGTCGCTCAACTGCAGGGCATCTTCGCCGACAACTGGCTCGATGAATCCGAAGAGTTGATCCAGGGCCCGACGCAATTCCCTGTCCTAAGTGCCAAGGGAAACATGGAAGCAGCAGGCTTCATGAGCTCCCCCATGCGAGGCCGGTGCAACATGGAGATCATGTTCCACACTGCCATCGCCTCCGCGTCGAAGTCGATCCTGATTACCACTCCGTACTTCATTCCAGACAAAGAACTGACCACCGCGCTGTGCAATGCTGCCAAGCGAGGGGTCAAGGTGGCAGTGCTGATGCCGGGAAGGCACATCGACTCCGAGATCGTGCGTCGCGCGTCCCGGCGCAAGTGGCCCCAGCTCATGGAGGCGGGAATCGAACTCTTTGAGTACCAGCCGACCATGATCCATTCCAAAGTGCTGGTGGTGGATGACCTCTTTGTTTCCGTGGGGTCGGCGAATTTCGATCCGCGCTCCCTCCGCATCAACGACGAGGCCAATCTCAATGTGCTGGACAAGGGCTTTGCAGACTATCACACCCGGCTGTTTCTCAAAGACTTGAGGAAATCCAAACAAGTCAAAATCGACGGTGGCCTGACCGAGCAACTGAGTTCCCTCCCCTTCCTGCCCCTGCAATGGGTGGAGATGTCGATCGAGGGGCAATTGTAAGATCGGCAGAAAGACTGCATTTGGCGCAAGGCGGGCGAGGGGCGCATCGTTTCCCACCCCTTCGCCGCCTCCCATGCCTCCCTTTTTGAAACTTGCCCTTGCGCTCATCGTTGCCCTGACATCGCCTGCCCTCATCGCGGCAGACACCCTTTTGCCGCGCCCCAACATCCTGTGGATCACCAGTGAGGACAACAGCCCCTACCTGGGCTGCTACGGCGATGCCCTCGCCCAGACGCCCCATCTGGACAAGCTCGCGGCGGGCGGCATCCGGTACCGCAATGCTTTTGCCAATGCGCCCGTCTGCTCCGCCTCCCGCAGCACGCTGATCACTGGCATGTATGCGTCATCACTAGGGGTGCAGAACCACCGCAGCAAGGTGTCGATACCGGAGAGCTTCCAGACGTATCCCGAAGTGTTGCGCGCCGCTGGGTACTACTGCACCAACAACGCCAAGACAGACTACAACATCGCGCGGGCACCTGACAAGATTTGGGATGAAGGCAGCAAGGATGCTCACTACCAGCATCGCGCGGCAGGGCAGCCTTTTTTCGCCGTCTTCAACATCCTCCTCAGTCATGAGAGCCAGGTGGCCCCAAAGAAAGGCAAGACCACCTTCCGCATCGCTCCCGATCAAATCCCGCTGCCGCCCTACCATCCTGACACGCCTGAGATACGTCGCGACTGGGCTAACTACTATGACCAGATGACCCTCATGGACCAGCAGGTGGGCAAGCTGCTGGAAGAGCTGGAGCAGCAAGGACTGGCGGAGGATACCATCGTCTTCTACTATGGAGACCACGGCGGAGCGCTGCCCCGGGGCAAGCGAAACATTCACGACTCCGGCACCCGCGTGCCCCTCATCGTACGCATTCCGGAGAAGTGGGCCGCGTGGCGTCCAGCACCCGCAGGGCAATGGAGCGAGCAGTTGGTCAGCTTCGTCGATCTACCGGCCACGCTGTGCAGCCTGACAAGTGCGGCGATCCCGAAAAACTACGAAGGCCGGGCCTTCCTGGGCCCTGCCAAAGCTGAGCCTCGTGACCATGTCTATCTGTTCCGGGGTCGCATGGATGAGCGCTATGACACCGTCCGCGCCGTCCGGGATGGGCAGTATCGATATGTGAAGAACTACACCCCCCACCGCCCGTGGGGTCAGCACTACAGTTATCCGTTCGAGGTGCAACCCAGCATGAAATCCTGGTTCGCGGAATATCAAGCCGGGCGATGCAACGCGGCGCAGTCCGCCTACTGGCAGCCCAAGGTCCCGGAGGAGCTGTATGAGATCGGGAAGGATCCGTTTGAAGTGGACAATCTCGCCAAAATGCCCGCCCAGCAGGAAAGGCTGAAGCGCATGCGCCAGCAACTGCAAGCAGACGTCATCGCGACACGCGACACCGCCTTCATCCCTGAAGGCATGTTCACGAAGCTTGCCGGGGACAAGACACTGTATGACTACTGCCAAAGTGAGGCGTATCCCATCGAACGCATCCTCGTGGTGGCTGATCTCGCCACTTCCCGTGAGGCGTCTGCCCTGCCGGATCTTGTGAAGGCCATGAGTGATCCGCACCCGGTGGTCCGCTATTGGGGTGCAACAGGTTGTCTGGTGCTGCAAAAGGCAGCTGCCCCCGCCCGTGTAGAGCTTGCGGCCCTGATTAAAGATGAATGGCCGGACATTCGCACTGTCGCTGCTGAGGCCCTGGCTGGCATTGATGGCCAGATGCCTGAGGATGCCTTTAAGGCGCTCAGTGAAGTCATCACCAAAGGCGAAACCTATGAGGCGCTGGCAGCACTGAACTCACTCGATGCCGCAGTGACAGCGGGACAGATGCCAGCTGCCAAGGCCCAGGACCTGGTGCGACCACTCAACCTGAAAGAGCCCGCAGGCAGAATCCAACGTCACCTCCTTGCGCCGGATGCGTGACACCTCGTCAAAAACTTCCTCGTCGCATGAAAACTTCACTGTCGATCCTGTTCACGGTTACTGCCTTGGGGCTGGCCACTTCCGTTTCTGCCGCAGAACGACCCAACGTGCTGATCCTCCTCATGGATGACCTGGGACGCAGCGACTTGGGCGTGGACGGCACAAAATTTCATGAAACTCCCCACATGGACGCCCTGGCAAACTCCGGGGTACGGTTTACTGATTTCTACTCCGCCCATCCCGTCTGCTCCCCCACCCGGGCAGCTCTCATGACAGGCAAGGTGCCCCAACGGGTGGGCATCACAGACTACATCAAGCCCCACTCCGGCATCGCGCTGCCGGAAAAGGAGACCACGCTGGGCGAAGCCTTTGCCGAGCAGGGCTACCAGACCGGGTATCTGGGCAAGTGGCATCTTGGCGAGGAAGAGAAAGATCAACCCTCCCACCACGGATTCTCCTGGAGTGCCTGCGTCAACCACGGCGGACAACCCGCCTCCTACTACTTCCCCTACAAGGCCAAGTCCGGCAAGGAACCCCTCTGGGATGTGCCTGATCTGGATGATGGCAAGGAGGGCGACTACCTCACGGATGCACTGACGGGCAAGGCGATCGGCTATTTGAAACAACGCGATCCCGCGCGCCCCTTTCTGCTCTGCTTCTCCCACTATGCCGTGCACACTCCCATCCAGCCGCCACCAGACCTGCTGGAGAAGTATCGCGCCAAGGCCCTGACCCAATTCGGTGCCGCAACAGCGGCCCCAATGGAGGCCCCCTTTGGCGCGCACTCCCGAGCCCGCCAGGATGATCCTGCCTACGCTGCCCTGGTCGAGAATCTGGACACCAATGTCGGCCGACTCCTCACCGCCCTGCAAGAACTGCGCCTGCGAGACAACACCATTGTCATCCTGACTTCTGACAATGGAGGACTCTGCACCCTGGCCAAAGACCGCACCGGACCCACCAGCAATCTCCCCTGGCGCTCCGGCAAAGGCTGGAACTATGAAGGCGGCATCCGCACTACCTGCACCATCTCCTGGCCAGGTCATCTGCGGCCCGCCATCGTCAGCACCCCGGCTTTCACGCCCGATTTGTACCCCACACTGCTGGACCTCTGCAGCCTCCCGAAACTCGTCACCCAGCATGTGGACGGCCGTTCCCTGGCCTCGCTCCTCCGCGATGGGACTGATGCAGGGCTCAAGGACCGCCCCTTAGCCTGGTACTATCCGCATGAGCACGGCTCGGGCCACCAGCCCTCCGCCGCGATCCGCAGTGGTTCGTGGAAACTGATTCACTTCTTCACCACCGGACGGAATGAGCTGTATGATCTTGCCACCGATCCTGGAGAATCCCGGGATCTGAGTCAGGACCATCCCAAACTGACCACGGATCTCCACCAGGAGCTGATGGCCTGGGTCGCCAGCACCAATGCCCGAACCCCTCGCACAACTTCCAATTCCCCTTCCTCTTCTTCTCCGCCATGACCTTTCGCACCCTTCGATTCCTCACACTGATTTTGACGGCGGTCGTCCTCCCGGCTCTGGCAGCTGACGCCAAACGGCCCAACATCCTTTTCATCTTTGCAGATGACTGGGGGCGCTACGCCAGCATTTACTCGGAGGTAAACGGCCCGGGTGGCATCAATGACGTGGTTCGCACCCCCAACTTCGACCACATTGCGCGGGAAGGTGTGCTCTTTCGGAATGCTCACGTCAACGCCCCCTCCTGCACCCCCTGCCGCAGTTCTTTGCTCTCAGGCCAGTATTTCTGGCGCACAGGACGCGGGGCGATTCTCAGGGGCGCGGTTTGGGATGAAAAGATCCCTTCCTATCCGCTGCTGCTTCAGGACTCTGGCTACCACATCGGCAAGACGTACAAAGTCTGGGGTCCGGGAACGCCGGCAGACGCTCCCTATGGTGGGCAGAAGTACGCCTATCAAAAGGCAGGCACACGCTTCAACAACTTCTCAGAAAACGTGAGCGCCATGGTCTCGCAGGGGAAAGACGCTGAGCACGCCAAACAGGAACTGTATCACGAGGTGCTGGGTAATTTCCGCGACTTCCTCTCTGCCAAGGAAAAGGACGCACCTTTCTGCTACTGGTTCGGCCCGACCAATGTGCACCGCTCCTGGAAGCAGGGCAGCGGCAAGGCGTTGTGGCAGA